>NZ_JAUOEU010000006.1:0-224768 GCF_031932105.1 Shewanella sp. SP1S1-7 | reverse complement strand
ATTCAAGGAGATAGTGACGCTTATATCGACTTGAATAACACCACCTTCCATAGCATCACACCCAATAATTCGACATTCAACAATATCTGATCAATGGACACCAATACTGCGGCATCTCGCTAAACACTATTTGTCTAGAGACTATCTACACTCTGTCGATTTTAGTCGCCTAGGTATTCGTCATTGAACAGATTAAAACGCTTTTAATGGCAGACCTCAGTCAGCAATCGATCGGCAAGATGTTGAAGGGTTTCGGCATTTGGATGGGTATGGGCGAAGGTTCTTAAACCATAAATTCCCATCATAAAATATTGGGCTCTTTGCTCGTCGTTGCGATGACCTTCTAGCAGTCCTTGCTCGGCTGCGCTGGTAAACTGCTGCGTTAGCGCTTGCTGCCAAGATTGCAGATACTGATTGATGATATCTCTAATCTCAACATCTTGCTCAGCCACTTCATTTAATGCCTTCGTCAATAAACAAGCTTGGGCGCTATCACAACTTAGGCATTCGGCAACAATATGATCTAAATAAGTTTTCAAGTTCGTTAGTACATTTTCGCTTTTAGCGAAAAGGCTGTTGAACTGCGCATTTCTGTCGAGTTGATATTGCTCAATGGCTGCGATTAGTAATCCGCGTTTATTGGTAAAAGCACAGTAAATCGACCCCGGATGTAATCCCGTGGCTTGAGTTAGATCTTGCATGCTCGTTTTGGTGTAACCCTTGTGCATGAAGGCGGCCATCGCGCCGCGAAGTACCTGTTCTCGGTCGAACTCTGCATTACGCATCGAATTTAATTCACTTGTAAAGAAACGCTTAGGCCGAATTCTACCTAATGTTGAACGAACATTCAAAAATTAACTTGAATGATCGTTCAAATAATAATATCTTGAATGCATATTCAAGAATGGGACTGAGAAAATGACCACACAAACCACGCCAAATTCCTTGGCAAATCTGTTCGAAACCTACTCGCTTAATGGCACTATTACCTTAAACAATCGTTTCTTAATGGCACCTTTGACCCGTTGTATGGCCGATGCCGACTTAGTGCCAACCGATGATATGGTTGCCTATTATGCACGCCGCGCCGAAGCGGGTTTGATCATCACTGAGGCGACGATTATTCGTCCCGATGCCCAAGGTTATCCAAATACTCCAGGCATTTTTACTCAAGCGCAAATTGCTGGCTGGCGTAAAGTGACCGATGCGGTACATGCCAATGGCGGTAAGATTTTTGTGCAGTTATGGCATACGGGTCGAGTTGCTCATCCACACTTTTTCGGTGGTGGCGATGTGCTTGCTGCATCAGCACAGAAGATTGAAGGCAGCGTACCAAGAATGCGTGAGCTAACTTATGTCACGCCAAAACCCGCCACACTCGAGGATATTCAAGGCCTAGTGCGTGATTACGCCAAAGCGGCGGAAAATGCCATTGAAGCTGGTTTTGATGGCGTTGAAATCCACGGTGCAAATGGTTATTTAATTGATACTTTCTTACATCATGACAGCAATCGCCGCACCGATGAATACGGTGGCACTCCAGCTAATATGTCCCGCTTTGCGCTTGAAGTTGTCGACGCTGTTGTGGCTCGTATCGGCAAAGACAGAACTGGTCTGCGGATTTCACCTGGGGCTTATTTCAATATGGCGGCCGATAGCCGTGACCGAGAAGTATTCGATTATTTCTTGCCAGAACTAGAGGCGCGCGATATCGCCTTTGTGCATATTGGGATTTTCGATGACAGTATGGAATTTGACTATCTTGGCGGCAGAGCTTCAAGCTATGTGCGCGCACACTATGGCAAAACCTTAGTGGGAGTTGGAAGCTACAGCGCTGAAACGGCCAGTGAAGCGATTGCAGCGAATAAGTTCGATTTGATTGCTATCGGTCGTCCATTCATTGCTAACCCTGACTATATTGCTCGCGTGCGTGATGGCGTTGAACTTGTACCTTACAGCGACGAAATGCTAGCAAGCTTAGTGTAATTTCACTTAATAGCTGAATAAAGAAAGGGTTAGCATTGGCTAACCCTTTTTGTTTGTCTTTCTCGCGTTTTTATTTAATCTGCTTTAACTAAGGATCTAAGTGCGGTGAGCTTTTGCTGGGCGATGCCGAAAATGCTCTCGGGAGAATATTGCCCTTGGCTAGGCGTGGCCGTTTGCGACAAACTGCCTGCGGTTTTACCAAGCAGCAACTCCATGGCTTGAGTCACATGGGTAATGGCCCAAATGTGGAACTCACCTTGCGCTACTGCATCGACAATGTCTTTACGTAGCATAAGGTTAGCCATATTCGAAGCAGGAATAATCACCCCTTGATCTGACGTACGGCCTTTAATTTTGCAGACATCAAAGAAGCCTTCAATTTTCTCATTCACACCGCCAATGGGCTGGGCCTCACCAAACTGGTTCATCGAACCTGTGATGGCAATATCTTGCCTTAATGCTTGCTCGCTAATGGCCGAGATAATGGCGCAACATTCGGCCATTGAGGCGCTATCGCCGTCCACGCCGCTGTAAGATTGCTCGAAGGTGAGGTAAGTGGTGAGCGGTATTTGCGCTGTTTTACCTAACACTGACGCTAAATAAGCGGTTAAGATCAACACGCCCTTAGAGTGAATTCGCCCCCCTAGTTTGACTCTGTGTTCGATATCCATCACTTCACCCTTACCAAAGGCAGTGGTTGCTGTGATGCGATTGGGCATACCAAACTGATGATCAGAGGTCGAGATGACGGATAAGGCATTGATTTGCCCAACCACTTTGCCCTGAGTGCTGATCAAGGTGGTGCCGTTGGTAAAGCTCTGCATTATGTTGTCATGCAGACGCGAGACCCTTTGTTCTTGATTTCGCAGTGCTTGCTCAACGTGCGGCACTAAAATTTGCTGACTGCCTGCCGATTTAGCGCAGTAGTTTGATTCCCGCAGCAGGTTGGCAATATTGGCCGAGTGTAGCGACAGTTTTTGCTGATCTTCGGCTTCCCGCGAGCTGTATTCGATGATGCGCGCTATGGCGGCGCGATCGCAGTGCAGCATGTTGTTGTCGTGGACTATGCTCGAAATAAAGCGGGCATAGTGCGCCTCAGAGGCGGCGGTTCTGTCCATCACATCTTCAAAATCGGCGGTAACGCGGAATAACTCACTAAAATCAGGATCATAGTGCTGTAACAGCTGATAGGTTTCATGATCGCCAAACAGGATGATTTTCACATCTAATGGGATAGGCTCAGGCGCCAAGGAAATCGTGCCCGATAGAGACACTTCCCGTTCGAGTGAGCTTAAATCCAGTTTACGTGAACGCAGGGCGCGCTTTAGTCCGTCCCACACGTAAGGGCGCTCTAATACTTTAACGGCATCCATCAATAACACGCCGCCATTCGCCTTGTGCAGGCTGCCGGGCCGGATAAGCGAGAAGTCGGTGAACACAGTGCCTCTAAATGTGGCGTTCTCCACATAGCCAAATAGGCTGTGATAACTCGGGCTTTCTTCGACGACTATGGGGAATTTTTGAGTGCCTTGGCCGACCAAAACGTTAACTTGGTAGCGACGGGGCATTTTCTTTTCTAGGGAAGCGTAGGCTAGGCCCAATTGTTCTTCGCTTTCTTCTAAGAAAATATCCAGATTATCTAAGATATCCGCCTGCATACCGGTTAAGAAAGTGCGCGCTTCTGGCTGATGCTTAAACTTATCTTTAAGTGGCTTAATAAAATGGATTAACACTTCTTTGGCGACTTGCTCATCATGCTCTTGCTGCTTGTCGCTAAATTCTTCTTCCCATTCTGTGATTTGGCGAATAATCCCGCGCAGTTTGACTTCTAGGCCATTGATATTGCTTTCAAATTGGCTGCGTTCAGCATCGGTCAAGGCTTCGAATGAGGCTTCGTCATGGGGTTCTTCTCCATTGAGCGCGACCATTTGATAGTCGCCCTGCATGGTCAAACTGAGGCTGATGCCCTTTTGTTTTGCTTCTTCGGTTAATTCAGTGAGTGCGACTTCTTGCTTCTGTGCCAACTGGCTTTTTAGCTTTTCGGTGCGGGCATAATACATTTCATTATCAAAGGCTAAAGGCATAGCTTTGACAAGTTTAAGCATCAACTTTTCGACGGCTTTTTTGAATTCAAGCCCAGTACCAGCAGCGAGTTTAAGCACTTTAGGGCAGCGAGTATCATCGAAATTAACCACGTAGCACCAGTCGTATAGCGTGTGATCGCTTGGCTCGTGACGGCTTAAATAACGCAGCATCATGGTCCGTTTGCCTAGACCGTTCTGGCCGATGGCGTAAATGTTATAGCCCTTTTCTTTAATCCCCATCGCAAACTCTACCGCTTGCTGGGCACGTTCTTGGCCGACAATATCATCAAGTGGAGTGAGCTCGGCTGTGGACTGGCAATCTGTGCTTAATTGGTCGAGTTCGCAAATGCGATACAGTTGTTTACTGTCGAGTAGGGTGGCTTGGCTTGATACGACGTCAGTGGGCATAAATATCCTTGTTTTTTCAGCCTTATTATTTCCATTGTAGACAATAAGATAGCATTTTTGTCAATCAAAACTCCGTTATTGCTGATTTATGTCTTTAGGGATAGTTATCTGCAGCTAACAAAGCGCTGTGGCATTGCGAACAGGCTTAATCGGTTAAGTCTAACTAATTGTTACGCAATAAACTTATCCTAATACTGACTCGAAAATTTTGTGCTAAAGTAGCAAAGGTAATGTCAGCGGCGCTTTACTGTGCTATGGCACTTTGAGTGGTCTCGGAAAATCTATCTAACCTTGATGGTTTGACCTCTCCAGCCTTAAAAGGTGGCTATGATGGGCACGGTTTAATAGCTAAGATTGGCGCCAATTGAGACGTAGTGAATTGATGTTAAACGTAAAATTTTATGATGTTTTACCGCTTGATTAACGCTTTCCCTTTGGGGCTAATTTGAGCATGCGTTTGGGGTCTTATGGTGTTTTTTGCCGTGGGTCGATTGAGCAGTAACTAAGTATTAGTTGGCAAGATGATGATAGATGTACCTATTTCGCAGCAAGATCTTGATAACTGGTTGAAAGATGTAAACTTGGTTGCCGAGATATCGAACAGTAAAGCGATATTAATAGCATGGAATGCTGCGGGTGAACTTAGCAGTATGTTAAGTTCAGATTCTGCGGCTGACAGTGAAATCCAGGCAATACTCTGTCATTTAAGCGGCAATCACTCGGCGAAAACCCTACCTAGTGCAACATTATCAGCGGCGACATCATCAATAGCCACACAGTCAAAAGTTGTTCCTTCAAATACGACATCGACACTCTCCTCCAATACGTTTGAAACTTCCTCTGATGCTCAGTTAGCCCAAGAACAGTTGATTAGCCCAAACGAGTCGATTTCGGTATTACCGCGATTAGCTCACCATCAAATCACTACGTCATTATCTGTGTCAGAGTTAACTGAGCTTGTCAGGCAGTCGCAATTGATCATAGATACTCGGCAGCACTCAGATTGGCGAAGTTGTAGCTCAATCGGCAGTGTGATTTGTTTATCCCTCGCTTGGCCATCTGGGGCAAATTTTGGCTTTTTATGTTTTTATCACAACGAGGCGCACGGCGTAGATTCGAAAACGCTGCAGCTTGCAAAGCTTATCAGCGATAGCATTCAACGCCAGTTAGGCGAGATATTGAGCCAACACAGTGCGGCTGAAGCATTAAGCCGAGGTACGCCAAGGTGTGTCAATACGGTCGATTTACAAACATTTATTGATAGTTTTGAAGAACATATTTGGATGAAAAATGCCGCTGGCATTTATACACTCTGTAATCGCAGCGTCGAGAAAGCATGGGAAATGCCCCGCAGTGAGATTGTCGGTAAATCCGATGTCGAACTCTTTGGTGAAGATATTGCGGATATTTTCCTAGAGGGGGATAGGCTCGCTATCGAGTCTGGTATGCCAATTATTGTCGCTGAGTGTTTAGACGGCAATGAAGCTAAAAATCATCTTTGGTTAGAAACGCTCAAACTCCCAACCTTAAATCCCCAAGGTGAGTTTGTGGGCGTTATCGGTATGACTCGCAATATTTCTAAGCATAAAGAGGTTGAAGAACAACTGACACTGGCGACCAATGTATTTAAAAACTCGGTCGAAGGCGTGGTTGTGACCGACAGACACGGCAATATCACCGACGTTAACGGCGCATTTTTTGAGATCACAGGTTATGTGAGGGAAGAGCTGCTCGGTCAGAATCCACGGATTTTTAGCTCGGGTCGCCATGATAAAGCATTCTTCGACAAACTGTGGAATGCCCTGTTGGCAAACGGTAAGTGGAATGGTGAAATTTGGAATCGGCGTAAAAACGGCACTATTTTCCCGCAAAATATCACCATAAGTACGATTTATGATGAAGTCGGTGATGTGCGTTATTTTGTCGCGGTATTTGCCGATATTTCTGCCCAGAAAGAGAATGAAGCGCAACTCACGCACTTAGCGTATTTCGACCCGCTAACGCATTTGCCTAATCGCATGAAGTTTATGATGCAGCTCAAACAAGAAGTACGGCAAGCTAAGCGGCTGAATTTGCAGTTAGCGACTGTGATGATTGATGTCGATTTGTTTAAGCATATCAACGACAGTTTTGGTCATAGCATAGGTGATGAAATGCTGGTCGAGCTTGCCAAGCGTTTACGCAGCCAAGTAGGCGATCAGGATGTGTTATCGCGGATTGGTGGCGATGAGTTTGTGGCGTTAATTTCGGGGATTGATAATAGCGAAGATGCCACGGTTGCCATTAATCAATTACGCCAAGTGTTTGAACAACCTTTTATTGTGAGCACAGGCGACCACTTGCGTTTGACCGCGAGCATGGGCGTTTCTTTGTATCCAAGTGATGGAGCCGATGCTGACACTTTACTGCGTAACGCCGATGCGGCCATGTATCGTGCAAAAAATGATGGCCGTAATAACTACGCTTTTTACACTGAGTCCTTAACGCAACAGTCTTTTGAACATCTTAAGCTGCAAAGTGCCCTCTATGGCGCGATTGAGCAAAATGCCTTGTACTTGATGTACCAGCCAAAACTCGACTTAGTGTCTCGAAAAACCGTGGGATTTGAAGCGCTGCTGCGTTGGCACGATCCTCAACTGGGTTTGATTTCTCCCGCGGTATTTATACCCGTGGCAGAAAAAATTGGTCTTATCCATGAGATCGGTTTATGGGTGTTAAAAACCGCCTGTCGTCAGGGCATGCGTTGGCTTAGTGAAGGTAAACACTTTGGCCGCATTGCAGTGAACGTGGCCGGACAGCAGTTACAGCGTAGCTCCTTTGTGGATGATGTAAAACGTGTCTTAGCTGAAACGGGCTTGCCCGCCAAACACTTAGAGCTTGAAGTGACCGAAAGTGTGATGATGCAAAATCCCGATCTTGCTATCCGTGACTTAAAGTTACTTGGCGATCTGGGCATAGAATTATCGGTCGATGACTTTGGCACCGGTTATTCATCGCTGAATTATTTGAAAAAACTACCCATCCATAAGCTGAAGATTGATCAATCCTTCGTGCGGGATATTCCCTTCGACACTAACAATACCGCGATTGCTAAAGCTGTGATTGCGCTTGGACATGCGTTGAAGCTCGACATTATCGCCGAAGGAGTGGAAACCAAAGAACAAGCCGATTTTCTGCAACAAAATCAGTGCGATCAAGCCCAAGGTTATCTCTTTAGTCGTCCGCAACTACCAGAAGATCTCGACGCATTTCTATCGTGATGCTGGCGTATTGCGAGACTGACTTATGGTAAGGCTAACTATCCTGAAATTGATTTAGTTTCACCCGATAGAACCACAGGGCTAGCGCTATGGCGCTAGTCGCTTGGGTTTGTGTCTGCTAAAATTCTGGTCATTATTTTCAGTGGTTAACCGCAATGTCTTTTAGTGTCTTATCCTTAAACTCCACCTTAGTGAATACCTTAGCGAGTCTTGGCTATGAGTCGCCAACGCCCATCCAGCTAGAAGCGATCCCTGCCATCTTGACCAAACGGGATGTGATGGCTGGCGCCCAAACGGGTACAGGCAAAACCGCGGCGTTCGCTTTGCCCATCTTGCATCATTTGTTGGCGCTCAGCCCTTTGCAAGAGTTAACGGCGGTGAGACCTGTACGTGCATTAGTCTTAGTGCCGACACGTGAACTGGCGGTGCAGGTACAGCAGAGTTTTGTTAAGTACGCTAAAGGGACAGATATCCGTGTCGGTATCGCCTACGGCGGCGTGAGTATCGATGCGCAGGTTGCCGTGTTTAATGCAGGGATTGATGTGTTAATCGCAACACCGGGTCGCTTACTTGATCACCTCAGGCAAGGCGCATTGAGTCTTAAGCAATTGAGTGTGCTTGTGTTTGATGAAGCCGACCGTATGCTCGACATGGGCTTTATGGATGAAATTAAAGCCGTGATCAAGCAAGTGCCGAGTGACAGACAAACGCTGTTATTTTCTGCCACCTTAGATGCCGCCATCTTTAGCTTAAGTAAAACCTTACTTCGCGATCCCAAGTTGATTGAAGTTGCCAAGCGCAACACGACCGCTGCCGAAATTAAGCAAGTGGTTTATGCCGTCGACGCCGACCGTAAAACCGAACTCGTCAGCCATCTGGTTCGCAGTAAAAACTGGCACCAAGTGCTGATTTTTAGCCGCACTAAGCAAGGCGTCGACAAACTGGTTCAGCAACTCAATAAAGCCGATATTAGTACTCAGGCGTTTCACGGTGACTTGTCCCAAGGTGCGCGCGAGAAAGTCTTGCAGGAATTTAAACAAGGCAAAATTCAAGTGCTAGTGGCTACGGATGTTGCCGCCCGAGGCCTAGATATCGTCGAACTCAAGTACGTGATTAATTTTGAACTGCCTTTTATCGCGCAGGATTATATTCATCGTATTGGCCGCACAGGCCGAGCGGGCAGTGCAGGGCTTGCCATCACCCTTTTTAGCCAAGAGGATGCTCTATTACTGGAAGAAGTCGAAGTCGTATTGGACAAGCGTTTACCACAACAATGGTTACCCGGCTTTGAACCCGACTTTAATAAAATGGACACTGAACCAAGGCGTAACGGCAAAGCGGCCCAAAAACAACGTGCCAAAAAGCGCGCTCTGGGCGGTAAGAAGCGTTAATTTTTTATAGGAGTTTGTGTAGCGGTGTAAAGTTAATCATGTTTATCGTTTCACCGTCAGTTAGCGTTTTAGTATGATTCGGCCTTTTTGAATTGTTTTTTTGGGTGTTGTATGAAGCGATTGATGCTGTTTTTGGTTTTTATCTTGTCTATTCCTTCCGTGATCATCGCTGCATTTGTCTTTGAGGATATAGGAGGACATATTTTATTCTCTTGGTTCTCATTTACCCTTGGTCTCATCGGGATTGGTGGAATATTGAGATTTAGAGAGGATCAATTTTTAACATACGATATCGTTGAAGGGACTATTATTTCACTGGATGAAAATACCAGATACAGCCCAGAACATGAGCACTTCAGGTACCAACAAATTTTCATTAATCCGGTTGTAGAATATTTTTGGCAAGGAAAGCGTTATACAAGAGGAACTCTGATTAATTATGACGAACAAGCTTACACTCGGTTTGGACCTCAAATCGGTGACAAGATCAGTTTATGTGTTCCAATCAATTGCCCTGAAGAAGCGATTGAAAACAAATTCCTATCTAGATATATACATTTAATCATTGGTTTAATTTCTATTTCGATTTCAATCGCACTTGCTGTATTACTCTTCTCGTACTGATTTTTGCCGTTTTCATAGGTTTTAGTGATGGCGGAGCCAATCGTTAGCAGCAATGCGTATGTCTTAGATGGTCAAGTCCAAGCAGGTGATCTGAGTTATATCTCATTCTCAAACTACCCAAGCTAGAAAATCTCAAACCATCCGAGCTAGCAAAGCTTAATTGTGGAAATAAAATCTCAAACTGCGTTCCATGAGCAGAGCAAACAAAAAGGGCTTAACCTTGCGGTTAAGCCCTTCTGGTAAAATTGGTGGAGGCGGCGGGACTTGAACCCGCGTCCAGAACACCTACATCCAAGGCACTACATGCTTAGTCTCTCTTTTAATTAACCCGAATAAACTCCGAAAGACAGGATTTCATCGGGCGAGTCCGGTACTATTTCGCGGTTCACCCCCGGACGGAGTTCCCTCGCTATCAAATGTAAGATGACCATCTGTATACACTGCCCATTTGAGAGACCTGTGTCAGATGGCTAGCTAGCCTAAGCTGCTAGAGCGTAGTTATCGTCGTTTGCAACTATAACTTTGCGGCTTTTTACGAGGCCAACCGCCCCTCGGCATGCTCCCAGGGTTTCGTGAATCCTGTCGAATCCAGAATCGCCCCCAAGAATTTGATTGTAACCCGTAGCATAATGATTACCTAGCATCATTTGCTTCAAGTTCAATCGTTTGTTCATTATCCGTGCGTTTTTTCTTTTTTCATCACACGGGCTTTTTCAACTTCCCATTCACGCGCTTTAGTATCTTCGCGCTTATCGTGATCTTTCTTACCTTTACCTAGGCCAATTTCCACTTTTACCCATGCACCTTTACGCCAGTACATTGAGATAGGAATGATAGAGTAGCCTTGGCGCTCGACTAAGCCAGCCAGTTTATCTAGCTCTTTACGGCTGAGTAGCAATTTTTTTAAGCGTAGTGGGTCGCAGACAACGTGTGTCGAGGCCGTATTCAAGGGAATAATGGTGCAGCCATGCATAAAGGCTTCGCCATTTTTCAGGAATACGTAACAGTCAGACAAGTTGACTTTACCCATACGGATAGATTTAACTTCCCATCCCATGAGGGATAGGCCAGCTTCCATTTTTTCTTCGAAACGGTATTCGAAGGTTGCGCGCTTATTACGTGCGATAGTCGCAGGCGCGGCTTTGCTTGATTTTTTCTTTACCATAGTGGCGCCATTATACGCACGGTTAATCAATTTGGTATTGATATAAGGTTTTATTTAGCTAATTTCAAGCCTCTATCGCGTTGTTGCTGTTTTTTTGAACGCGATTAGGCTGTTGAGTATCAACCTAAGTGCACAAGGGGTGCGTTTTTTACGTATCGTGATAAAATCCGTGCAAATTTTGATTGCTTGCCTAAGTTGTTCATCTTGCGTGCGTTCTTTTTGTGCGTACGAGTTTGTTTAGGTCGCTGTGAATACGTTAGTGAAGAGTGCTAAGTCCTATGCCGCAAATTTCTCGAAGTGTGTTAGTCCGTTTTAGTGCGATGCAAATGTATGACTTAGTGAATGATGTCGAGTCGTATAAAGAGTTTTTACCCGGTTGTGTGGGTGGCAAAGTCTTAGAGTTTGACGGCAAAACTATGCTGGCATCTGTGGATGTGAGTAAAGCGGGGATCCGTAAGACCTTTACGACTCGCAACCAAGTGGTTCCTGGTAAGAGTATTGATTTAACATTGGAAAATGGGCCCTTTAAGCATTTATTGGGGCAGTGGCGTTTTACTGAGCTGAGTGAAGAAGCCTGCAAGGTAGAATTCGAGCTGAGTTTTGAGTTTTCAAGCTCGTTAGCCGATATGGCCTTTGGTAAAGTGTTTAATGATCTTATGGTATCAATGGTGACGGCATTTACGAGTCGCGCTAAGGTAATTTACAGTGACAAATGAGACAGATAAGTTTGTAGTTGATGTGGTTTACGCCTTGCCTACACAGCAAAAAGTGATTTCGGTGAATGTGAATCCCGGCACGTCGGCGATTGAGGTGGTGCGTTTAAGTAACATAGTGAGCTTTTTCCCTGAAATCGATTTAGAGACGGTTAAGCTCGGTGTGTTTAGTAATGTGGTCAAACATGACCAAGTGATTTTACCTGGCCAAAGGGTTGAGATTTATCGTCCTTTGATTGCTGATCCTAAGGATGTGCGTCGCCGCCGTGCGGATAAAGCTAAAGATGAAGGCCGAGCGAATAAAGTGACGGGTGGACGAGCTTAATACGATTGGTATTAAGACTGATATCAGTTTGCCATCATTGCCCAATAAAAAAGCGCCCTTAGGCGCTTTTTGTATTTCATTTGACTGAGAAGAGCATAAGCAAAGTTTAGGATATTACTTAATTGGTTTTTGAACCTGCGCTTCTGCTTGGTTTTCTTTTATTAAGGGCTTGGCATCGGGACGCTGTGCAGGAATTTGCGGCACTAGCTCAGTTTTATTCCCCGTAGGTAAACTACTTTGCTCAAGTGGCGTATCAAATTCTTTGCTTAGCTCATAATCGCCATTTACTGCGGTTAGTTTATCACCCGTAAAGTGCAAAATGAGTTCTTTATGCGTAATGCTGGCATCGCGTCCACTCTTGTAGTGATACACATAGTACCAAGTATCGTCGGCGAAACTATCGCGTAATACTGGACGGCCGAGAATGTATTCGGCTTGTTCTTTGGTCATGTCAATGCGCAACTTTTCGACTTGTTGCGGTTCCATGTAGTTACCCTGTGGAATGTCGGGCTTATAAATCAACCAATCGAACACACTACAAGCACTGAGCGAAACAGAGAGCGCCACAGCGCTCAGCAGGGTAAGACTTTGCTTTTTATTGATCATTGTATGCGCTACTTCTGAAAATCTGGCGGCCATAATACCCAAGCATTCCCCCTCATGACAAGGGTAATCGGGCTTTGCTGCCGTCATAGATCGAATTGTGTGACTTTTCGACCCGCGATGTTGGCTTTAGTTCTCAATCTTTAAGGATATTTATTACTGGAAGTCATGTGGCAACTGTGGAGGTGTTTTTAGCCTCTTAAGCGTGCTGACAGGATTGTATAAAAGGAAATGAGGGCCAGATTTTTTCTTTAAAGCCAAGCAATTAGTCAGTAAGTCAATAAACAGTTTGTGTGGCGATAAACATAGTAATCTTGCTTAAATCAGATTAAAGTTACCGATATGTTTTTATTATGTTCTTGTACTGTGGCTTTTAGCTTTAAGTTCGCAGTGTTTGAAATAAAGTATTGGGATAGATGCTTTGGGGTCATTAGTTTGTGTAGGCACGGGCTTGCAGCTGGCTGGACAAATTTGTGTGATGAGTCGCAGTTATATTGAGCATGCCGATGTGGTGTTTTCACTCCTGCCCGATGGTTTTTCCCAGTGTTGGATCCAGAACATTAATCCCAATGTCATCAATTTACAGTCGTTTTATGCTCAAAATGGCGAAGTGAAAAATCGCCGAGAAACCTATGAACAAATGGTTAATGCTATATTGGAGACTGTGAGGGCTGGCAAGAAAACCGTTTGTGCGCTTTATGGTCATCCAGGAATTTTTGCCTGTGTTTCCCATACGGCGATTACGCGGGCTAGGGCAGAAGGGTTTTCAGCGAAGATGGAGCCGGGGATTTCGGCCGAGGCGTGTTTATGGGCAGATTTAGGTATCGACCCCGGCAGCTCTGGGCATCAAAGCTTTGAAGCTAGCCAGTTTATGTTTTTTAATCATGTGCCCGATGCGACAACCCATTTATTGTTATGGCAAATTGCGATTGCTGGTGAACATACCTTAACTCAGTTCCATACTACGAGTGACAGGCTGCAGATTTTGGTTGAACAACTGCATCAATGGTATCCGCGAGATCATCAAGTGGTGATCTACGAAGCTGCTAATCTGCCAGTTCAAGCCCCTAGAATTGAGTATTTGCCATTGAGTAAGCTGCCTGAGGCAAACTTGTCTCCGATCAGTACTTTACTGATCCCGCCAGCAAAAAACTCGAATACAACTATGCTATTTTAACTAAATTAGGCATTAGACCTGAAGACTTAGGTTAATTGCGAGTGCTGTACTTCTGAGCTGAGTTCGGAAGTCATCATTAAAATAAGGAAAAGTATGTCTGCATTATCCGATTTTTTTACTCAGTTAGGCCAAGATGCAAAGTTGATGCAAGCGTATCAACAGGACCCTGAGGCCGTAATGCGTGCCCATGGGTTAAGTGATGAAGAAATTGCAGCCGTCATGTCGGGAGACATGGGAAAGCTGAAAAGCTTGAGTGGGGAGGGGGATTATCAGTCCTATTTAGTTATTTCCCATGGTAACGGTGAGTAATTGAAACTCCTGCACGCTTTTTTGTGGTTATGTTTGGGCATATTTTGTATGCCCTTAATGGCTGCAACTATCAATTTTGATGAGGCGTTAGCAGAGCTGGAGCAGCTACAACATACCGATATGCAGAGTGCAATCACTAAGCTCCATGAACTTGAAGCTGATTTCGAGCATATGACGCGTTTTCAACAAGGGCGCTTATTGGTATTTAAAGGGACTTCATTTATTTATTCAGGTCAATATCAAGAAGCCTTAGATAATTTAATTCAATCTGAAAATTTAGTTCAAAATAGCGATTATTTATTTTCTGCCTATAGCTATGAGGCAACTGCGTACATCGCCCTACGGAACTTTAAAGATGCTTTTGTTGTAATGAGCAAAAGCCTAGGGTTAATAGATCGAATTGATAATATAGATATCAAACGTGCTGCATATCTACGTTTAGCCGGTTTGTACTCTGCAATGGGCATAAAAGAAGAGGTGGAGACCTACGCGGCTAAGGCACTATCACTTACTGCAGCAGATAATGTAAAAGATATTTGTACTGCAAAGTTGTATTTATCAGTTTATCAATTAGAGCTTGAAATATATGACAAGGCATTTGATGAATTCCAGAACACACACGGTTTTTGTGAGTCGAATGGTTTCCCATTGATTTCGTTTATTGCATTGAAAGGAATGGGGGAGTCTAAGTTAAGGTTGCAAGAATACTCTTCTGCAATTGCTTTACTTTTGAAAGCGCTAAAGGGGTACGAGTCTTTTAACTTTCAATTAGAAATTAATAGTGTCCATTCTTTGTTAGCCGAAGCATATTTTTCACTGAAGCAATTTGCTAATGCGGTCGAGCATGCCAAGTTCGTTACGTCATTGCCTAATGAATCTAGTTATACCGAGTTAAAGCATAATGTCTTTAAAGTGTTAGCTGGCTTAAATGCTGAGAATAAACAGTTTGAACAAGCCTATGAGTATTCGAAAAAAGAGCAGTATTACAATCAGCTGATGTTTGATGAAGCGAAAATGAAAACGTTAGCGTATCAGGCCGCTAAATTTAATGCCGATGAACAGGCGCGTGAGATCAATTTACTCAATAAAGAGCGAGAGCTTTATATCGCCCAGCAAACGGTAAAAGAGCGCGAATACACCAATATGCTGATGTTTGTCACTATTCTAGTAGGCGGACTGTTCTTCCTAGGGATTTTGTTAGCAGTAGGCCAGATGCAGAAACGCAAGTTTATGCGTATGGCGAGAATGGATGCATTAACAGGCATCTTGAATCGCGGTGCTGGGCAAGAGTTAGGGGAAAACCTTTTTGTTCAAGTCACGGCCCGCGGTGGGGATTTCAGTGTCATTTTATTTGATTTGGATTTCTTCAAACGGATCAACGATTCTTTTGGCCATGGTACCGGCGATTGGGCGCTTAAAAAGGTGGTTGATTCCCTTAAATCCCATATCCGAAATGGTGATGTTTTTGCTCGTATCGGCGGTGAGGAGTTTGCGATTTTATTACCCTATGCCGATGAAGAGAAAGCCATGGAAGTTGCGGAGCAGTGCCGAGCCCGTATCGAGGCCATTGATACCCAACATTCAGGACATAAGTTCGTCATTACGGCGAGTTTTGGCGTGAGCGGTTTAATGGCTGATGATCTGAGTTTAGACCCATTATTTCACCGAGCCGACATGGCGCTTTATGCCGCTAAGGCCAATGGCCGCAATGCCGTAGTACGCTATTCTGACATCTTAAAATGTGACAAGCAGGCAACTGATTTACGGCGTCATATCGCATCGCCCTCGGTGTAATGTAAGTCGAGTGAACATTTAGTCTCACCCTGAGTTGGCAAAGTCCTTACTGGTTTTTATCGTAGCTTCATTTGTTTCTCGTTTTGGGTTTTGCCGCCACTAACAAAAATGCGACAACAGTCTAAGGTGTCTCTGAACGCTCTTTTACTCAGCTTTGTTGCTCCAGTTGATTTCCCCCACGCTTAAGTGTTTTTCATACCAAAAATTTCTCATTTTTAATGAATTGCCTTGACCTTGTTAATAAATAAATGGGATATCATAGTTGCTAATTCGCCGAGCTGCGGCGGGGCAAATATATATGGAACACTGCGCATTCCTTTTTCCGTTGGAGCCTTCATGGAACAGTCGAGTTTACTCACGTCGGTGCTGCTATTTTTATTGGCGGCGGTTATTTTTGTTCCTTTGGGTAAACGTTTTGGCGCCGGCCCGATTCTTTCCTACCTAGGTGCTGGCATCATTTTAGGCCCTGGCGGCATGGCCTTAGTTTCTGATCCTGCTGCTGTATTACATTTTGCCGAGTTAGGTGTAGTGCTGATGTTGTTTGTACTTGGACTCGAATTAAATCCAAGTAAATTATGGGAACTTCGCAGTGCTATCTTTGGTTTAGGCAGTGGTCAGTTGTTGTTATCATGGGCTGCGATTGGTGGTTTGGCTTGGGGCTTTGGCTTGTCTGTTGACGCAGCTTTAGTGGTTGGCGCCGCGCTATCTTTATCATCGACAGCCTTTGCTGTGCAGTTAATGAGTGAACATAGGTTGCTCACAACCCCACTCGGGCGTGATGCCTTTGGTGTCTTGTTAATGCAAGATCTTGCCGTTATCCCTATGTTGCTGCTGACGGCATATTTGGCGCCTAATTCGGCGCAGATTGAACATCATGCCGTGCCTTGGTACTGGACGTGTCTAGCCCTAGTAGGGTTTGTGTTAGTGGGCAAATACTTACTGCCAAAACTCCTTAAGTTAGTCGCAAGTAGCGGGGTGCGTGAAGTACTCACCGCCTTTGCGTTATTGCTCGTAATGGGCAGCGCTGAGTTAATGGAGTGGCTTGGACTCTCTGCGGGTATGGGGGCATTTTTGGCGGGTATTATGCTCGCAAACTCAAGTTATCGACATCAACTTGAAACCGACATCGAACCCTTTAAAGGCTTATTGCTTGGGCTGTTTTTCATGGCGGTCGGTATGAGTATGGATTTGAAATTATTGATATCAGATCCGCTACTTATCTTAGGTATTTTGATGGCGATGTTACTGATTAAAACGTTTGTGCTGATGGTGCTGGGCCGCATTCGGCACCACAAATGGCGCCCGAGTATTGCATTGGGGTTGATCCTTGCCGAAGGCGGTGAATTTGCCTTTGTGCTGTTATCCCAAGCGCAGTTATCTGGCATTGTCGGCGATAAAATCGCGCAAGTGCTAGTGTTGGCGATTGGTTTGTCTATGGCGGTGACGCCGATATTGTTTACCCTGTTTCGCGCAACTAAGGCCAAGGTGGTGGACACTCGCCTGCCAGATACGATTAATGTCACTGAATCGGAAGTGGTGATTGCCGGTTTTGGCCGAGTCGGCCAGATAACCGGGCGTATTTTGGCCTCCTCTGGGATCCCTTTTGTCGCATTGGATAAGGATGCGAGCCATGTGGATGTGATTCGCAAATATGGCGGTGAGGTCTATTTTGGTGATGCCAGACGCTTAGACATGTTGATGTCGGCGGGGATCGCGCGCTCGCGTTTGTTATTGCTGGCCGTGGACAGTGTTGAGGATTCCATCGAAATCGCCCAGCAAGTGAAAACCCATTTCCCCCATATCCACATAGTCGCGCGGGCAAGGGATCGTAACCATGCTTATCGTTTGATGAGCCTTGGGGTGACGGATGTCTTTCGTGAGACCTTTGGCTCGGCGCTCTCGGCCAGTGAGAAGATCCTCCAAGGTTTAGGTCTATCTCAGGTACAAGCCAACGAGCGGGTAAAAATCTTTGCTGAGCATGATAAGAAACTGGTGATTGCCAGTGCAGCTCATCAAAATGATTTAGCGACGTTAATCAATCTATCGAATAAGGGTAAGGCAGAGTTGGAATCCCTTATGCGCGGTGATAGGGAGAATGTCAGTTAATACGCTGGGTATCATTTGCCATTCTCAATTGAGGATTTAGATTTCAAAAGAGAGCATAAATGCTCTCTTTTTTGTTGGAAACATATCCACTTTCGCGCTGCAGTTTAGCGCTTAAAAACTATTTAGCGCTCAAAAACTATAGCTGTATTGCAGTTTGACGTTGCGTTCTTCACCCGGCATACCACCTAAGAACATCGCTTTACTGTAATAGTCTTTATTGAATAGATTATTGATATTAAGCTGGATTTTCCAAGAATCAGTGCTGTAACTCACCGCCGAGTCGACGACAGTATAGCTAGGTACATAACCGTCTGGAATACCAAATGAGCTAGAGTGCGTGCTGCGATCGCCAACGTATTTTGCTCCTAGGCTTAATTCGATTGGACTCTGTAGCGCAAACCAATTCGCGCCGTAGGTAACCCAAGCACTGGCGCTGACATAAGGCACACCTTTTTGCTGGTTTTCATAGTTATCTCCATCCTTAGGATTCTGTTTGTCATTCGCATCTTGATACATGCCGTTGAGGTTAAGGCGCCACTCCTCATTAATATATGCATTAAGATCGAGTTCAATACCTTGAGTGTCTTCGCTGCCATTGTACAAATACACTGGGATGTTAGGTGTTAATATGCCATTGGTATAATCAGGATTGTTATAGGCGACATTAGTGCGCGAGCTTTTAAACAATACCAGTGAGCCCAGTAATTGATCCTCAAATGCCTTAAAGCGCATACCTAAATCATTGCTAATCGATTCTGAATCATCTCGGTTGGTAGCATTATCTTTTACTGCATCGAGCACACTGTAGGCGGTGCGTCCCTTTGAGTGATTGATAAAGAATGACAAATCCTCTATTGGCATGTAGGTCAAGCCTAAGTTATAGGTCATGCCGTTATCTGTGGTATCGGCCTCTGGAGTCGCTTGGGATTGGCTAATGCTGTAGCGAGGATCAAGGCCTAAGTGTTCATAACTTTGTTTTATCTCGTTAAATGCGACACCTACACGTGTGGTGAAGCCATGTCCTAAATATCCCACGTGTTGTACGCCTAAACCCCAAGCGCTGACTTTTTTGTCATAGTTCGCAGTCTTGAGTGGGTCATAGTCCTCAAACTTGCCTGTACCCCAGTTAGGATTACGGATGTCGTAAATATAAGGCAGGGAACCTTGATAAGTGATTTCTCCATCCTTGTTTTTATAGATTTGATCGGCATCGAAGATAGAATATTGCTGGAAACGAATATTACGGTCTTCATAGTTGGCATTGACCAATAATTCATTGTCTATATTGCCGATTTGGAAGTCATAACGTAGATCGGCAAAGTACTGCCACGACGTTTCGTCGGCATCGACTTTACGGTATTCCTGACGTCTTGCGGCAAAAGGATAAAGTACGCCATTTTCAACTAATGGCGATCTAGGCTCTTCGTTAATCACGTCGGTAAGAACGTTTTTAATCTTGATGTTACGCTTCCAATAGACGTAGTTATAGGCGCCAGTTTGGCGGGCGAAACCTGACGTGTAGTCGCGATACTGCAATTGTTGATTGAGGAACAAATTGTCAGTGAAATAGATATTATGGGTCAGTTTAAATCTTAACTCTTCACCCTCATTGTCCTTCGCCATGGGTGAAATCAGCCCTACATCACCAAACGAATAGGGTGTTAAGCCGTCAGCGCCCGACAACGAGGCCGCTAACTGCTGACGCTGTGCATCGGTGAGTTGTAGACCATTACCGTTGGGATCATTAACCAGATCTTGCCACGTGACCTCGCCCGCGCTCTTACCGCCGACAGATTCTGCATTGTAAATCCGAATCGGGTGACCAATTGAATCAACGGCAATAGCATCTTTTATGTAAGCACCTGAAAGCATTAAATCTTGGCTATCACTTAATACCCATTTTAAGGCGCCATAGATTTCGTCTCTGTCTGTACCTATATCGCGATACCCATCATTGCGGCCAGATTTAGCCACTAAACGGTAGGCGACATCATCACTCAGGCCGCCCGTGCTATCCAGAGCAAGGGAGTAGGTGTCCCATTGGCCCATTTCGGCGCTGAACTTATGCTTTGACTCAAACTGCGGTTTCTTTTCAATCAGATTGATCACGCCGCCAGCACTTCCCATGCCATAGAGTCCAGTCGCTGGGCCTTTTAATACTTCAACGGATTCAACGTTGGTTAAAGAGCGCGTAGGGTTGAAGGTATTACCTAGGCCTGCACCGCCATACATACCGTCATAGGTGTAATTTGCGCCTAAACCACGGATGACTATGTTGTCACCAATGCCATAGTTATTTCCCGCTTGAGTCACGCCACTGATGTTACGGATCAAGTCCTGCAGATTATCTGTACCTTGGGTTTCGATCAGCTCTTGGTCAACAATCACTACTGCTGCTGGGGTTTCCATAAGAGACATGTCGGATTTAGTCGCCAGCCCTGAATTCTTCACTACTGAGTTCTGTCTGCCATAAACCGTGATGCGCTCAACGTTGGCTTCAGCATTTGCTGATGTCGAGTTGGCTTCGGCGTGTGCGGTTTGCGATAAAACAGAAAGGCAGGCGAGTGCAGTTAGCGACAAACGAAATGGTTTCATTAATGGTTCCCCCAAATAAATAGGTCGCGAATAGTAATGATTTGCATTTGAGTTGGCAACAAATGTTTCAGCATTTATTGTCGAATTGTGCAGTGCTGCCAATGAATGCTGCAAAAAACATCTTTATGAGCAAACCAGTAATGGGTTCTAGCAAGAGAGAAACGTTATAAAAGGGCGGTTTTACGCTCCATCCCGTTGTAATTTCAAATTTGTTTCATTTTTTTTATAAAAAAGTGATTTATTTTTTGAGTTAACCATCACATCCCACCTTGTTGATCGGGAAACGCAACCTAGCGTTTAGCTGGTATTACATTCGGTCGTTATTGCGTTTACGTAAACGTCAAAATGAAACGGCCGTTTAAATTATTGGTGATGGTCGCAGTCATTATCATCATGATTTATATGGATTTAGCTTGCTTCCCTCTAGGTTAGTTCAAAACATCGAGTATTTTCTACTTAGGCCTAATAGGATAAAAATACTGTATTTATAAGTTTACTTTTAGTTATTTAATTACGTAAATAATTACGTTGCGTATTAGTTGGTAAAGTTGTCTGACAAATTACATTTAGCTTGGATTACTAAATGTGATCCAAATGTTTAATCCTTTTTTAATTAAGTGTTTAGATTTGATTTGTGTGCTTGGTCAGACCAATTCCAGCATGGATTTTACTAAGGCTAATGCTCGTTTTTGTCAATCTTGGACTGTTGCAAATACAAACGTTTGTCGGTAAGTTTTAGTTCGAAACAAACATTTGATGGTTTTTTGGTGAGTTTATAAGCCGTAGTGATTGGGGATGCTACTGCTTTATATGTCAGCGTTAAGCCTGTGATAGTGGAGCCTCTTGGGAGGGCATCAAGATGACGGAACACACTTTGAGTGAACAGCAATTGAATTCGACACAGGGTAAAGCTACAGCAAATGCCACGCTTAATATTGTGGGTCGTGACATTCCAGGCCAAGAAGTCATCTTTACCGAAGGGGCTGTCGCCTTACTCGAATCCCTTTGTCGTGAATTTGCCGACGAAGTACCCGCCTTACTCGCTAAACGTAAAGATAAGCAAGCGCGTATCGATAAAGGAGCATTACCCGACTTTCTGCCTGAAACCCGCGCTATTCGTGATGGTGCATGGCAAATTCGCGGTATTCCCGATGACTTGCTTGACCGCCGCGTAGAAATCACTGGTCCCGTTGAACGTAAGATGGTGATTAACGCGCTCAACGCCAATGCCAAAGTGTTTATGGCCGACTTTGAAGATTCCTTAGCACCGAGCTGGGAAAAAGTTGTCGAAGGTCAAATCAACCTACGCGATGCCGTGCGTGGTGATATTGAGTACACAGCGCCGGACACGGGTAAGCACTATAAATTAGGGCCAAATCCGGCAGTGCTTATTTGCCGCGTTCGTGGTCTGCACCTTAAAGAAAAACACGTGCAGTTTAATGGCAAAGCGATTCCTGGCTCACTGTTTGATTTCGCACTGTATTTCTACCACAACTATCGCCAACTTTTGGCCAAGGGCAGTGGTCCATATTTTTATATTCCTAAGTTAGAAAGTCATATTGAAGCGCGCTGGTGGGCAAAAGTGTTTGCTTTTGTTGAGGAAAGGTTTTGTCTGCAAGCGGGCACGATTAAATGTACTTGCTTGATTGAGACTTTGCCTGCCGTGTTCGAAATGGACGAAATTCTCTATGAACTACGTTCCAATATCGTCGCGCTGAACTGTGGTCGCTGGGATTACATCTTCAGCTATATCAAAACATTAAAGCGCCATAGCGACCGAGTCTTACCGGATCGCCAAGCCGTCACTATGGATACGCCTTTCTTAAGCGCTTATTCAAGACTCTTGATTAAGACCTGCCACAAACGCGGTGCGTTAGCGATGGGCGGCATGGCGGCCTTTATTCCAGCCAAAGATCCGGTTCAGAACGAAGCGGTATTGCAGCGAGTTCGTCGAGATAAAGAGCTCGAGGCGCGTAACGGCCACGATGGCACTTGGGTGGCACACCCTGGTCTTGCCGATACCGCTATGGGTATTTTCAACGAATACATAGGTCAAGATCACTGTAATCAATTACATATCACCCGTGATGTAGACGCGCCAATCCTGGCTAGCGAACTGCTTAAAACTTGCGATGGTGAGCGCACTGAACAGGGGATGCGTCTGAACATTCGTATCGCACTGCAGTATTTAGAGGCGTGGATCAGCGGCAACGGTTGCGTACCTATTTACGGCTTAATGGAAGATGCAGCTACGGCAGAGATTTCTAGAGCCTCAATTTGGCAATGGATCCAACACGGTAAGTCGCTGTCAAACGGCAAACTCGTGACCAAGCAACTCTTTAAAGACATGTTGGTTGAAGAGCTGTCGAACGTGAAAAAAGAAGTGGGTAGCGACAGATTCACCCATGGCAAATTCACCCAAGCGGCGGTATTGCTCGAAGACATTACCACCTCCGACGAGCTGGTCGATTTCTTAACCTTACCCGGTTACGAAATGCTGACTGCCTAGGATGAACCCATTTGCTTGAACCGTTTTATATCAATCAGATTTAGCTGTGGCGGGGCTACCGTCAACCAAACAATTTAGCAGAGTGAAACTGGGGGGCAGTTTCATGATAGCTACAACATCAAAGAGAAAGGAGCGACACTATGACTAAGGCAACGACTCAGAATTCACGTCAAGAGCAGATTGATGCAATCAAGAGAGATTGGGCAGAAAACCCACGTTGGAAAAACGTGCGTCGTCCTTACACCGCGGAAGAAGTGGTTGCACTTCGCGGTTCAATCGTGCCTGAGAATACTATCGCCAAGCGTGGTGCGGCTAAGTTATGGGAACTGGTGAATGGCGGCGCTAAAAAAGGCTACGTGAATTCGCTCGGTGCGTTAACGGGCGGTCAAGCGGTACAACAGGCGAAAGCGGGTATCGAAGCGATTTACCTTTCTGGTTGGCAAGTGGCTGCCGATGCTAACTTAGCCGGCACTATGTACCCAGATCAATCTTTATACCCAGCCAACTCTGTGCCAGCTGTGGTATCCCGTATCAATAACTCTTTCCGTCGTGCTGACCAAATTCAATGGGGCAATGGCGTTAATCCAGAAGATGAAAAATTTGTTGATTACTTCCTGCCAATTATTGCTGACGCAGAAGCGGGTTTTGGCGGCGTATTAAATGCCTTCGAACTGATGAAGTCGATGATCGACGCGGGCGCTGCCGGCGTTCACTTTGAAGATCAGTTAGCTTCAGTGAAGAAATGTGGCCACATGGGCGGCAAAGTATTAGTGCCAACCCAAGAAGCGGTACAAAAGCTGGTTGCTGCACGTTTAGCGGCGGATGTGAGCGGTGTCGATACACTGGTTATCGCCCGTACCGATGCTAACGCGGCCGATTTGTTAACTTCAGATTGCGACCCATACGACCGTGATTTCGTGACTGGCGAGCGCACCAATGAAGGTTTCTACCGTGTTAAAGCGGGTCTTGACCAAGCGATTTCTCGCGGTCTAGCTTACGCCCCGTATGCAGATTTGATTTGGTGTGAAACCGCTAAACCGGATCTTGAAGAAGCGCGGATTTTTGCTGAAGCGATTCATGCTCAATACCCAGATCAACTGTTGGCGTATAACTGTTCGCCTTCGTTCAACTGGAAGAAAAATCTGGACGACGCCACTATCGCGCGCTTCCAACAAGCATTGTCAGACATGGGCTACAAGTACCAGTTCATCACTTTAGCCGGCATTCACAACATGTGGTACAACATGTTCGACCTCGCTTACGACTATGCTCGTGGCGAAGGCATGAAGCATTATGTTGAAAAAGTTCAAGAAGTTGAGTTTGCTGCAGCGAAGAAAGGTTACACCTTCGTCGCGCATCAACAGGAAGTGGGCACAGGTTATTTCGACCAAGTGACTACTGTTATTCAAGGTGGCCATTCATCAGTGACCGCACTGACAGGTTCTACCGAAGAAGAGCAGTTTTAAGCAGTAAGCAGCGCTTAGGATGATCCATTGTGATTGTGGATCACTCCTCAGCACGCCTTATGCCGATGTGTGGTGAGGCGTGGTTAAAAACTCGAAATAGAGGGCAAGGGCGGACTGTGATGAGTTACCTACCTTGCAGCTTAAATATCGAGTCGAGTATGAAAGAGTGTTACCCGTAAGCCTGTGTTTAGCTGCTTTGCAGCTCTTGTCCCCCGTGCAGTTCGCCTACATGTGCTGTACGGGTTTTTAAGTCAAATTTTGTGACTTAACTTCCTACCCAGTAAGTTTTTGCTTGCCTTAGCTTGGCGACTCTATGAGTCGCTATTTTTTTGCTTATTGGTTCACTATTGCGCTGATTAATATGGTGCAACTCTGATACGACTTGGTGCAATAATCGGATTATTTTACAGCAGCTTATTGCTATCTTATTGTTATTTAATGGCTATCAATTGTGGCCTGGAAAATGCTCTGAATAATGTGGAAAGTTATAGCGTATTAAAGCTGATTGTTGGCATTCACATTGAGGTCACCGCCATGAAATATTACAGTCGCCGTTTAGTTAAACCTGAACATTTAAATCCAGCAAATACACTGTTTGGCGGTCAGTTGCTCAGTTGGATAGACGAGGAGGCCGCTATTTTTGCTGCCTGCCAGATGAAGAGCACCAGCCATGTGACTAAGCTGATTTCTGAAATCAACTTTATGACGCCAGCGCATCAAGGTGATGTGATCGAGTTTGGTCTGGAGCTGGTGAGCCTCGGCCACAGTTCGATTACCGTAAGCTGCCAAGTGCGCAATAAGATGACGCAGGCGCCGGTGGTGAGCATAGATAAGATGGTGTTTGTGCATGTGAATGCCCAAGGATTACCTGTGCCCCATGGTATTCGGGCGAATGCGGCTTAGTGGGCGCGGAGCTTAAAATGCGTGACGTTTGAATAGATAAGATACTTAAAACAGACAGTGACGCCTAGGCGTCACTGTGATTAGTCTTTGGTTAAATCTTCTTTTACCGATTTGACGGCATCCCGCGAGGCATGACCTATGGCTTTGGTGGTGTCTCGAGTCGCGTGGCCTATCTCAGTGGTGACATCTTTAGTGGTTGTGCCAATGGCACGGCCTGCGTCCTTTAAATCCGCACAGGCGGATGTAGCGAGTAATAAAGGAATAATAATGAGCGTCGCTTTATTCATTGTGATGCTAATCCTCAATTTAAGTTCATAACTCAATTTACTGGGCCCTGTCATTTCTACAGTGCCAAATAACATTCGGGACAATATAACAGATCTTGAGCTGAATCACGCTATGGCACCAGTATCTGCCGAGCCGCTGTCGTAATGTCTTTAGGCAAGTTTAGGCAAGTTTGAGCAAGAGGTGTGGAGCAGATGGGGCGAAATGCATCGGAGTTTAAATTTTATGAATTCAGTAAATAAAAACGCCAGTGGCGTTTTGCGCACTGGCGTCTAAGGTCGCTAAATAATACTGCAAAGATTATTCGAGTTTGGCTAAGCGTTGTTGATAGTCTTCAATCAGGTGCTGCATGATTTCTTCCGGTGCGGCATCGTCACAGCAATCATCTAAAAAGATTTTAAAGGTGACTAAGGCATGGCCGTCATTTTTGAGTCTGTCACTCTGCATTGAGAAGTAGGCATCTTCATTTTCGGCTTTGCGAACCACAAACTTATTTGTTTCGAAGGACTTATCCCCAGAAAGCTCGTGCCACTTAGTGATGCGATTTAACGCGATTTCACAGGACTGGTTCATTTCAATATGATTTAACCAAGTAACGGGATGTTCAGGATCTTTGTAATGTGGACATCTAACTGTGTAGTTATATACATGGGTGATTGCAGTCATAGCGTACCTACCTGTTCGAGGATATTGTTGCCATCATAGGCATCGTTTTTGAATTCGGTCAATCATTAATTAAGTCTATTTAGCCTTGATGTTTTTTGACGGAGAAGGATAGTTACTGCATGAAAATTAACCATTTACTTAATCTGTCATGTCTCTATTTAGCATGAGTTTTATGCCAATAACTTTGTGCTAGATCTCAGTTTTGGGTGAAGTTTCGCTTTTGCTGAATTACTGATTAATAAAGCAACAACTTGGTCGTCAGTAAGTCTTATTGAGTGTAAGTGATAAAAAGAGCAAACAGCGGAATAAATTGATTAATTAAGCTTTGGTGGGCGTAATACGATTAAGTGGCAGTATAAGTGGTTGCAGTGGTCGCAGCGAAAACGCAGAAGCTAGAATGGACAGAGGCCCATTCGTTAGAACGGGCCTCTCAGCTGGCTTCATCTTTTGCAGGGAAAAAGCGAACTGGGGCCATCTTATCGGATCTGTAACAGTCTGTAACCCACAGAGATCACGTTTTTTATATCATTTTGCTATGAATATTTGAGGTTCAGATCCTTTCTTCTTGAATATGCAGATTTGTGAGTGTTTTGTCAGTGCAAAGGTGCATAGACACTGAGTTTTATGTTGGTTTTTGTTGCTCAGTTTTTAAGATCGCAACCTTGTCGATACTGGTAGAAAAAAGGCCCCAATAGTGCAGTGATATTCTGTGCACTATTGGAGCCTAAAACGCATTCATTGGAGGATGAAGTCGTGTTTATGCACTAGCAGGGCAATCAGTCGTTATCCAGCAAGTTAGCGCACGATTGCTGTGCGATAACTTGCGATTGATAAAGTATGGCGATTACAGCGCGCAACTACAGCGCATTAGTGAAGATCTGACAGATTTCCGCATGGGTCGCTTGTTTTGGATTGGTGAATCCACAGGCATCTTTTAACGCGTTATCCGCAAGTGTTGGAATATCTTCCGCTTTCACGCCTAATAAGGTCAGGTTTTCTGGGATCTTAACTGCCACAGACAGTTTTTTGATTGCCGCTATCGCCGCACTGGCACCTTGCTCATCGGTCATGTTGGACACATCCACACCCATAGCCTTAGCAATGTCTTTTAAGCGAGCAGGGACGACCTGAGCATTGTATTCCTGCACATGGGGCAGCAGCAGGGCGTTACACACACCGTGGGGCAGATCGTAGAAACCGCCTAACTGATGCGCCATCGCATGCACATAACCTAAGCTGGCATTGTTAAAGGCCATACCCGCTAGAAACTGGGCGTAGGCCATTTGCTCACGGGCGTTGATATCTTGACCATTTTCCACCGCGTTGACTAAGTTAGCCTGAATCAATTCTATGGCCTTGATCGCACAGGCGTCGGTGATCGGATTGGCTGCAATAGACACATAGGCTTCAACCGCGTGAGTGAGTGCATCCATACCGGTTGCGGCCGTGAGGCTCGCAGGTTTTTTCAGCATGAGCTCAGGGTCATTGACCGACAGCAAAGGCGTAGTGTGTTTATCGACAATCGCCATTTTAATGTGGCGGGCTTCGTCGGTAATGATACAGAAGCGCGTCATTTCACTGGCAGTACCTGCCGTCGTATTAATGGCCACTAATGGCAACTGTGGTTTTGCAGATTGATCTAACCCTTCGTAATCCTTAATGCTGCCGCCATTGGTGGCAACAAGGGCGATACCTTTGGCGCAATCATGGGGGGAGCCGCCGCCGAGTGAAATCACAAAGTCACACTGGTTGGCTTTTAACAGGGCTAAACCGGCTTCGACGTTGGTCACGGTTGGGTTAGGTTGTACGCCATCATAAATGGTGGAGGTAATGCCATTTTGACCGAGTTTTTCGGCCACTTCACCGACTAAGCCAATGTTGACTAAGGGTTTGTCTGTCACTATGAGTGCGTGCTTAAAGCCTAAGGTTTTGATGTCACCGATAGCGTCATCCACAGCGCCTTGGCCTAATACGTTGACAGAAGGAATAAAAAATTTAGCAGCCATAAAATCCACCTATTAATTTGCAAAGATAAATTTGTTTTCGTTTCTGGTGTTCAAGCTACCAATTTGGAGGTAGTGAAAGTGTGAGCTTGATCGAGTTCAGCGCTTATCTGGGGCCAATTTCCCACTAAAGTTGGAACCCGGTAACTAAACTTCGGACTTTTATGACGGGTATCAGTGTCGGCGTACGGTATGGTTTTTTTAGCGTTGTTAGCGCCCCTTGTGATGCATCATTTTTGAATATCTTTTACTGGTCTTTTTATCGCATTTTTGCCCCGTCTTTTAATCCAACATTTCACGGCTCAATTGTTAAATCTAACAGAGGTCAAACCTCATTAATACTCTCATTCGTAGCACTATCTTCAGCTAATTAGTTTGATGTCTAATATTAATTTGTGTGTGCTGCTGTGGTTGTGGTAGGGCCGCAAGTCAAAGAAATCTATACATTTATCTTGTTTTTACACATTAATTCTTTTTTACATAACTAACCTGTGAGCTTTGTCACTGTGCTATTTTAGGTTGATAGTTACATCACTAATCATTATCATGATTGTTAATTGAACGTTCAATTAACGTCGTTCAGAGTATTGAGAGAGTGGTTATTCCTTGAGTGTTTATGCCTAAAGCCGCAATGAAATTGATACGCAGACAGCAGCTTATCGATGCGACATTAGCATCGGTTGCCTTGCATGGATTGCAGCACACGACTATCAACAGCATTAGTCAGTTGGCGGGGATGTCGTCGGGGATCATCAGTCATTATTTCAGTGGTAAGCAGGGCTTAATCCAAGCGACGCTGCGCCACTTGCTCGAGCAGTTAAAGCAGGCGTTGCTCAATCGAATCCAAGGACAAGTGTTGGCGCCAACAGAGCGCTTAATGATGATAGTTGAAGCGAATTTTACCGAGTTACAGCGCTCACGAAATGTCACTCACACTTGGCTGAGTTTTTGGGCACAGGCCGTCCACGATCCCCAGTTAGCCCGTTTGCAGAATATCAATAGTCGCCGCTTATACAGCAACTTACATTTTTCCTTTCGGCACGTGTTGCCCAAAGAGTTTGCCCTGATGGCTGCTGAGCAAACGGCGGCGATGATCGATGGATTTTGGTTACGCAGCGCCTTAAGTGAAACCCCTGAGCAGGATTTTGTTCAGGCCGAAAAATTATGCAAAACCTTTATCCACAATGTGATAAAGCAGCATGGAGTCAATACATGTCAGTAGAAGTACAGTACAACTTTATTGCGGGTCAGTTGCTCGCAAACGATAGCGGCGAAACCTTCGACGTCGTCAATCCTGCCACAGGGCAATTGGCGTATCGAGTGCAAGTGGCCGATGAAAAAATTCAGCAAGCGGCCATCGAAAGCGCCAAAAAAGGCTTTGCGATTTGGTCTGCCATGAGTGCCACTGAACGCAGCCGTATTCTGTTAAACGCGGTCGCATTATTGCGCGCCCGTAATGATGAACTCGCGGCAATCGAAGTGTGCGACACAGGTAAACCTTGGCAAGAAGCCTCAGTGGTTGATGTGGTCACAGGCGCAGATGCTATCGAATTTTTTGCCCATATTGCCCCAGGGCTTGAAGGCGCGCAGCAGCAAGTCGGTGGGGATTTTTATTATACCCGCCGCGAGCCCTTAGGTATTTGTGCTGGCATTGGCGCGTGGAATTATCCATTGCAAATCGCCTGTTGGAAGGCCGCACCTGCCTTAGCCAGCGGCAATGTGATGATTTTTAAACCTTCGGAAGAAACGCCGCTTGGCGCACTGAAATTGGCGCAACTCTTTAGTGAGGCGGGTCTGCCCGATGGCGTATTTAACGTCGTGATGGGTGACGGCAAGGTTGGCGCTTGGTTAACGGGACATCCGGATATTGCCAAAGTGTCCTTCACGGGCGAAGTCGGTACTGGCAAGAAAGTCATGGCCGCGGCGGCAAGTTCATTAAAAGACGTCACTATGGAACTCGGTGGTAAATCACCGCTTATCGTATTTGACGATGCCGATATCGATAATGCCGTTTCAGGTGCCATGCTCGGTAACTTCTATACCCAAGGTGAAGTCTGTACTAATGGGACGCGGGTGTTTGTCCATGAGTCGGTTTATGCACGCTTTATCGAAAAACTGCTTATGCGTACTCAAACTAATATTGTGGTGGGCGATCCTATGGCGCCAGAGACTAACTTTGGCGCCTTGATCTCCAAAGACCACCAGCAAAAAGTACTCGATTATATTCAGCAAGGTATCGATGACGGCGCAACTCTGCTCACCGGAGGCACAGCACTAACGCCGGAAAATGCTCCCAATGGTTACTTTGTTGCCCCGACGATTTTCACCCATTGCACCGACGAGATGCGCATCTGTAAAGAGGAAATCTTTGGCCCTGTGATGTCGGTACTCACCTTTAAAGAGGAAGCCGAAGTGATTGCTCGGGCAAACAATACCGCCATGGGCTTAGCCGCTGGGGTGTTTACCCAAGATATCAGCCGTGCACATCGGGTTATTCATCAGTTACAAGCGGGTATTTGCTGGATCAATGCTTATGGCGCCTCGCCAGCCGAAATGCCTGTGGGTGGCTATAAGTTGTCGGGTATTGGCCGTGAAAACGGTAGCGAGACACTCAAGCATTACACCCAAATTAAAGCCGTTTATGTGGGTCTGCAGCCCTTAGAAAGCCCATTTTAAGGAGGCATTTTGACTCAGTCATTAGAGCAAAAATATTATAACTACATCATAGTTGGCGCAGGCTCAGCGGGTTGTGTGCTCGCCAATCGCTTGTCAAAGGATCCTAAAAACGAAGTGCTGTTATTAGAAACCGGAGGCAGTGATAAGAGTATCTTTATTCAAATGCCGACGGCGTTATCAATTCCGATGAACAGCCCTAAATATGCTTGGCAGTTTGAGACGCAGCCTGAGCCGTATTTAGATAATCGCAAGATGCATTGTCCTCGGGGCAAGGTGCTTGGCGGTTCATCGTCGATCAACGGCATGGTGTATGTCCGTGGTCATGCCAGGGACTTTGATGAGTGGCAGGCGCAAGGGGCGACCAACTGGGATTACAGCCATTGTTTGCCGTACTTTAAAAAGGCGGAAACCTGGGCCTTTGGTGGTGATGAGTATCGCGGTGAGTCAGGGCCGTTAGGGGTGAATAACGGCAATCAGATGCAAAACCCCTTGTACCAAGCCTTTGTGGATGCGGGCATCGCGGCGGGGTATTTATCGACCGCCGATTATAATGCGGCGCAGCAAGAAGGTTTTGGTCCCATGCATATGACGGTCAAAAAAGGCGTACGCTGGTCAACCGCCAATGCCTATTTACGCCCAGCGATGGCTAGACGTAACCTCACGGTTGTGACCCACGCTTTAGTGCATAAAGTGTTATTGGAAGGACAAACGGCTGTTGGCGTTCGCATCGAACATAAAGGTAAAGTTGAAGATATTCGTTGTAATAAAGAAGTGATTTTAGCTGCTGGATCAATAGGTTCGCCGCATTTGCTGCAATTATCAGGCATTGGCGATCCCCAAGTATTGGCCGATGCAGGGGTCGAGTTACAACATGAGTTGCCCGGTGTTGGTCAGAATTTACAGGATCATTTAGAGTTTTATTTCCAATTCAAATGCCTTAAACCGATTTCACTCAATGGCAAGTTAGATCCATTCAGCAAGTTCTTAATCGGTGCTCGGTGGATCTTAGATAAGTCTGGTCTAGGGGCCACGAATCACTTTGAATCCTGTGGTTTTATTCGCTCAAAAGCGGGTCTCGAGTGGCCAGATTTGCAGTACCACTTTTTACCTGCGGCTATGCGTTACGATGGTAAAGAAGCTTTTGCGGGGCATGGTTTTCAGGTGCATGTGGGCCATAACAAGCCTAAAAGCCGTGGTGCCGTGACCTTAGTGTCGGCAGATCCTAAAGCGCCACCTAAGATCCAGTTCAATTATTTACAGCATCCCGATGATATTGAAGGCTTTAGAGCCTGCGTGCGTTTAACCCGTGAGATCATCAATCAAGCGCCATTCGATGAGTATCGCGGTGAAGAAATTCAACCCGGCACACAAGTGCAAACCGATGAGCAAATCGATGCCTTTGTGCGCCAATCGGTTGAGAGTGCTTATCATCCTTCTTGCTCGTGCAAGATGGGCACAGATGCGATGGCGGTGGTGGATCCTGAAACCCGCGTGCATGGATTGCAGAATTTACGAGTGGTGGATTCTTCTATTTTCCCGACTATCCCGAACGGTAATTTAAACGCTCCGACCATCATGTTGGCTGAGCGCGCCGCGGATATGATTTTAGAGGCTGAGATGTTAGCGCCAGCAGATTCCGCCGTTGTGGTTGCCGACGCTTGGCAAACCACACAAAGAAGCACTGCGACAAGTTAACGGCGCAAGTTAACGCCATAAGTGCACAACATGCCTGCTCGGTCCGTCTTATCGATGGACTGGCGGCTTCAACTTTGAAATGACTCATTAATTGATTACTCAAAATAAGGGTCATGATTCATTTTATCTAAAGGGTCGGTCAGCCCGCAGTGAGTGTGCAAATGATCACTTTCACGACTGAACATCTATCAGGGTTTAACTATCGCAGAGCGCTTTTTAAGTAGCGATATTTAAGGCTTGAGGGCAGAGCGCTGCCTTTAAAAATGATTCAGTTTTTTATTATTAAATAAAAACATGGAGTTACATTTTATGGATTCATATCCTCATGCCTACTTATATCCAGTATCGACTGGGACGGAGTGCATCCTATGACTTGGTTATTATCCGCAGGGATACTGTTCACTTTTGCCGCGATTGCGTTTGTGATTTATCGTTGGGGTAACATTCGCTGTATCGGTGTGACGCCTGTGCGTACGTTTACCTTTATCGCGATTCTGTTCACCTCAGGCCTCGATGTCGGTTTGATTATGTTTCCGCTGACCGAGTTTGCCGGCTATGCAAATGTGGCAGCGAGTCCTGAATACGGCTTTACCAATCCGCTGGCGATTGAGTTTGGCTTTTGGGCCTTCTTGATTTGGGGTTTCTACTTTTTAACCTGCTTCTATTTTTGTGTGATTGAACCTAGGGTGAAGTTCTTCGACATTCCTTTGGTCAAGTTCATCAATAATATCGTGATTATTGGTACCTGTGCCTTTACCGCCTATTTGTTATTAAGCAATTTGCCCTGGTACTTACCCGAATTAGGTGATGGCGAAACCATAGTCGGTAGCTTTTATTTAATCGTATTTATGGTGATTGCCGCGGCGGTATATTCCAGCACTAGCATACGTTATGTGCGTATTTTGAGCTTAGCCAGCACTTGGTTATTTTTAGGCTTGATTGCCATGATGTGGGCCAGTGCATTTTTATCGGCTGACTCAAGTGTGGGCGAGTTCTTTACGACCTTTGCTATGTTGGGCGACTACTTCGGCAATATTCAACATTTTGTGTTACCCATCAACGACTACCATGAGTTTTATCTGTTCTGGTGGTTTGCGTGGAGCATTATGATTGGTCAATTTACCTCGCGCTTTGTCGGCGGGATGAAAACCTATCAAGTGCTGCTGGCCATGATGGTGTTTCCGTCTATCCCCATCGCCATCTGGTTCACTGTGCTTTATTACTACAGCGCCAATGGGTTAGATACCTCGGGCTTCTATAATCTGGCGATGGTGATTGTAGGGGTGACCTTTGTGATTAATTCACTCGACTCACTGGTACGCCTGTATACCGACAATCTTAATCTGACGATTGAGCGTTTAGGCAAGCTTAAATATGTCAGCTTTAACTTAGTGTTGCTCTGCAGTCTGACATTACTCTTTCAATTAGACTTTCTTCAAATTCAATGGGTTGGTGCAATCGCACTGGGCCTGATCTTTAGCTGTTTTGGTTACATCATGATGACGCAATTGCAAACAGTTCGTGCCATTGAGCGCTCGCCAAAAGAGAACAAAATCGACTTTACTAAAATTGAGCTAGCTAACTAATGGAAAAATTAATAATGAAATCAAAATGTTTTTATCTTGTCGCTGGTGGATTGTTATTGATGTCGACTGCGGCGAATGCCGGATTATCGGCCACTGTGACGGCGACGTCGGATTACACTTTTAACGGTGTCAGCCAAACGGACAACGGCCCAGCACTGCAAGGCAGTCTGGATTACGGGTTTGATTCGGGCTGGTACGTGGGCGGCTTTACCTCGAACGTCGACTTTGGTGGTAGCGATGATACTTGGTTAGAGCTCGATGCCTATGCGGGTAAGTACTATCAGTTGAATAAACAATTGAGTCTCGATGTTGGGCTGGCCTATTACACCTACCACGGCGATTCCTTCTCCGATGAGTACAACTATCCTGAGCTGTATAGCAAGCTGGGTTATGACACTTCACTTGGCCACTCTGAAGCTAAGTTAACCTACACATGGGACTACTTTGGTTTAGGCGGCGGACATTACACTATGTTGCTCGGCCATACGATTAGCGTTGCCGAGGGCCATGATATTCGCTTCAGTGTTGACCGCTCGACGTCACTCGATGAAGACAAATGGTCATGGGATGGCGGCAAATCCTTCAATCACTATCGCATTGCCTATATGACCAGTTGGAGCGGCTTTGATTTCAGCCTTGCCGCAGAAGATACCAGCATGAACTTAGATACCAGTGACGAGCGCCTAGTGTTGTCGGTATCGCGTCAATTCATGTTGTAATCTAAGGCACTTTTACCATAAAAGTGCTCCTCTTGGTGAGTTCAGTCGCGCTTTCTGGTAAGGTGCACTGGACAACTGGGACGGGACATTATGGAAAAGTACGAACAACTGCTCATTTCGCTGCGTCGAGTGATACGCGCTATCGACATTCATTCTCGCCAGCTGAACAAACATTCAGGTTTAACTGGGCCGCAATTGATGGTGATGCAAAAAATCGCCCAGTTGGATGCGCCATTGGCGAAAACTGTGGCGGAAGAAATTACGCTGAGCCCTGCGACTGTGACGACTATTATCGATCGTCTCGAGGGCCGTGGTTTAGTGATCCGTTTGCGCAGTGAGACTGATAAACGTAAGGTGCATTTATACCTTAGCGATGCGGGACGAGCGCTGTTACAGGACTCGCCTAAACCGTTACAGGATCATTTTATTAAGCGTTATCAGAATCTTGAAGAATGGGAGCAGAGTCAATTGCTCTCTGCCGTTGAGCGTATCGCGACTATGATGGACGCAGATAAAATTGATGCGGCGCCTATGCTCTTGGTCGGGAAGATCCAAGGCGACGAGTAATCGTTTAGCACATGGTTTAAATGAATTAGACGCTAAAATCGATTCGTTTTTAAAATGAAAAAGCACTGAATCTTCAGTGCTTTTTTGCTTTTAACTCAATGTCGTTTAGCTGTGCATCTTTTACATACTTAAGCAGCAGGGCAGCTTGTTGTAGCCACAGAGTTAATCAGAATTTCTTGTACTGGCGTGTTGGCAAAACCACCGCTGTTTTTTGTCGGTACTATGCTGATCTGATCCGCCACATCCATGCCGTCAACCACTTTGCCAAACACGGCATAACCATAATTGCTCGCAGACGCATCCAAATGTGGATTATCTAACACATTGATAAAGAACTGTGATGTTGCAGAATTAGGGTCATCTGTGCGAGCCATGGAGATAGTGCCACGTTTGTTGCTAATACCGACTGCGGCTTCATTCTTGATGGGGGCATCGCCTGGTTTGCTTTTGAGTCCAGTGGTAAAACCGCCGCCTTGGATCATAAAGTTATTAACGGTTCTATGGAATAAGGTGCCGTTATAGAAAGACTTATCAACATACTGCTTAAAGTTTTTACCTGTGATGGGCATGTTCGTTAAGTCAATGGCGAGTGTGATATCGCCTTTTGTGGTTTTCATTAAATAACACGCATCCGCAGATAAGGCTGGCGGAGTGGGATCGGGCGTCGGTGGCGTCGGCGTTAGATCACCATCTGTACTTCCTTCACAACCGGTTAAGGCTATGCAGCCGACAAACAGTAATCCTGATAACATCTTCATTTTATATCCTTATTCTCAATCATCATTGGGGAGTTTCTGCTTTAGCGTTCCATCGAGCGAGCCTCTTGCGGATAAGCGAGGGCATATCAGGCTCCATGAATGTAATGTTGTTATTATGTTTCTACGCTGTAGCGAGATTAGATGTTGACAGAGGAGAGATAGGCTGTTCAAGTTATAAAGTGCAATTGATACAAAGTGTTGCACCGAACTCACTAGTCGATATGTTTTGGGTCTTATTCATTGGGTTTTAGTTCGAATGCTATGACATATAAATGTCTTACGCCTGTCATGTTATTTTTATGCCTTAGTTCCCTGCTTAGTGCTTGTCTTTTGTAACTGCCTCTCGTGACTGCTTTTCGTCAAGGCCTTGAGAAGCATGCTTGCCCTCTTGCTGAACGCATGCCCCAAGTTGGTGCGTTCCATGTTTATTATTTCGATTGTCACTGCGCGCGAACTTAACTGAGTGCTTCTAGTAAGTTACTGATTTTTTGAAAAAGTTTTTTGTTATTTCCCTGAAATATTTATGTCATCTTCTTGTTACTTTTGGTTGGCATGGTTACTGTATATCTAAAGCTATGGATGAGCGGTCGCGGGGGCGACAAAATATGGGGCTGGAAAAGTTGCTGTATTTGCGGGGGGTTGGAGCAGAATTTACTGATTGTTTTGGCCAAGAGATCCATATTTCCGAGGTAGACAGGCAAGGTATCTTGACCTGTATGTTACAGGAAAAAAACACTGTGGCAGGGACTGCCATTGATGCTTCTGCTACAGAGGCGTTATCGAGTGATGTTGGGCTGACTAACGTCGATGCGGTATTGACCGAAGCGCTGATCGCCTCACAAATTGACTTGCTGGATGCCCGTCCTTGGACTCAGGTGTTACCCGAATTCCATTGGTGTTTCGTGGATGAACCTTGGATAAGCCTTTGTTTACCTGAAACCTATACCTCAGATCTGAGTGTGGCGATTGAATGCGAACAGGGTGATTCTATCGTATTTGATGTGCCGTTCTCGGCGCTTAAGTCGATTGGCGATTACCGCATTGAACAAACGCTTTATCTCCACTATCGCCTTGATCTTACGCAACTGGGATTAGCACGCCTCGATTTAGCTGAGGCTAAGACCCAAGCTTCCCCTGAACACTCAATGACCGCCGAGACTGAGGCGGTGAATTTAGCGTCTTATTTCTTGAGCAGCCAAGAGTTCACTAACAACCCAGCCTTAATCAAAAACCAAGACTCATTTGCGCATGCAGCCGACAAAAATGCGAGTGATTTCTCTTTGTTAGGCTTGGGCTTTCATCGCATAGCTTTAAGCTTAAAACATGCTCTAGAGACCAGTGCACCAGCGCCAAGCTCGGCGCTACAGAGCAGTGTGATGGCTGAGGCTGATACCAGCACTTTGTTTTCTGGCACCTTAATGGTGGCACCGCGGGCCGCTTATCAAGGCGTACTCACGGCTGTCGCCCAAGGTAAGCGCCATAAACCTTGGGGGATCAGCGTTCAACTCTACAGTTTACGCAGCGAGAGCCAATGGGGAATAGGTGACTTTGGCGATTTAGAACAACTGATCGCGCTGGTGGCGGCGCAGGGCGCGGATTTCATTCAACTCAATCCCTTGCATGCCCTCGACATTGCGGCGCCAGAGCATCCGAGTCCCTATAGTCCGTGCGATCGCCGCAGACTCAATCCTCTTTATATTCAATTACAAAGCGTTCCTGAATACCAAGCACTTACCACTGAATTTTCAAGCGCTACTTGGATAGAGGCCATCGCCTTACTGAATCGTGACAATTGGCTCGATTATCCTAAGGTGAGTGAGCTCAAATATCGTGCCTTTGAGCAGTTATATCGCGTTTTTTGTGAAACCCATTTAGCAAACGACACGCCCAGAGCGCAAAGATTCCATGAGTTTGTGCGTGAGCAGGGCACTGCGCTGCAAGAGTTTGCTCAAGCGGAATACTTACGTAGCCCAAAAGCGTTTGTACAAGAGGAAGGTTTCTATCTTTACCTGCAATTTGTGGCCGAAAACCAGTTACACCTCTGTCAGCTAAAAGCGAAAGAAGTGGGCATGGGGCTGGGATTAATCCGTGATTTGGCCGTTGGCGCAGCGCTGCAGGGCAGTGAAGTACAGGCCAATGCCGAGCAGTTTTGTTTGAATGCCAGTATCGGCGCACCGCCCGATCCCTTTGCACCCCAAGGGCAAAATTGGGGCTTAACGCCCCTCGATCCGGTGAAGTTAAAACAACATAATTTCAGTCATTTTATCGCCTTGATCCGCGCCAATATGGAAAGCTGTGGCGCCTTGCGTATCGATCACGTGATGGGCTTACTGCGCCTCTGGTGGTGGCCACTGGATAAACAACTCGGCCAGGGTGCCTATGTGTATTATCCCGTCGAAACCTTGCTCGCCATCGTTTGCCTTGAGAGCCAACGCGCCCGCTGTGTGGTGATTGGTGAAGACTTAGGGCTAGTGCCACCGGACATTATTCATCGTCTCTACACTTCTGGCATTTACTCCAACGAATTGTTCTATTTCTGCAAAGACCATCAAGGCTTTAAATCACCGGCTCAATACAAGTCCCAGAGCCTGATGATGCTGGCGAACCACGATGTACCGACTTTAGTCGCTTGGTGGTGTGGCAGCGATTTGCACCTGCGTCGACAGTTATCCCTGTTTGAAACTGACGACCAATTGGGTGAGGCGCTGGCTGGGCGGGAGCATGAAAAGCAGCAGCTTATTTCACTGTTAGTCGCTCAAGGTCTGTTAGCCGAGGCGGCGATAGCAGAACTCGATATTCAAACCTTGCTCACGGCTTGGATGACCCTAGGGGCTCGCGGCAATAGTGCGCTGTACAGCGTGCAACTGTGTGATTTATTAGCCGATCGCCATGCGGTGAACATTCCCGGCACTTGGCTCGAATATCCTAACTGGCAGCGTCGCTTACCTTTGAGTTTAACGCAAGTGTCGGCTTCGCCAGAGATACTGCAGCGATTACAAAATATCGCTGCGGCGAGACAGCTACCGAGTTAATGCTGCTGATCCAGTGCCACATTATGCCATCCCTAAAGGTTCGATAATTAGGAGGTGTTATGCGGATAAAGAGTGCCAATTTGCAAGTTTAATTGACTGATAAACGGAAGAAAAATGATGACTCAAGCCAATGCCTATTTTTACGATGGCGCCGACGTCGCCCTACTTAATGGTCAATACACTGATGTTTTTTCGCTCTTGGGTATGCACAGTGCCAACGAGGGTAAGGCATTAATTGTTCGTTGTTTTTTACGCAATGCCCTCAGTGTGGATGTGATCAGCATTAAAGATGGCCGCAAAGTAGCGAGTTTGGACAAAGTTAACGAGCAGGGATTGTTCGCCGGTACGCTGGGGCGACGCGTCAAACCGTTTCTCTATTTGCTGCGGGTAGAATACCCCCTGTGTCAGCTAGATATTATTGACCCTTATCAGTTTGATTCACTGCTCAATAGTGATGATATTTATCTTTTTGGTGAAGGCAGCGCCGAGCGCGCCTATCAGTTTTTAGGCGCCAACTGGCGTCAGACCCAAGGCGTTGAAGGTGTGCATTTTTGTGTGTGGGCACCCAATGCCAAACGGGTGTCTGTGGTGGGAGATTTTAACCATTGGGACGATACTCGCCATGTGATGCGCCAACATATTGCCAATGGTTTATGGGAGCTATTTCTGCCTAATGTGGTTGAAGGCGCCCACTATAAGTTTGATTTGGTTTATCAAAATGGTGAGCGTCATGCCAAGTCCGACCCCATGGCGACTCAAATGGAATGCGCGCCCCATAATGCTTCTATCGTGCCTAAGAAAGCCCATCACAGCTGGAATGATACCGCTTGGATGAGTAAACGCGCGGCGACTGCTTGGCATAAAGCGCCCATGTCGGCCTACGAAGTGCACTTAGGTTCGTGGCGTCGCAAGGGAGAGCAAGGTGAGCAATATCTTGATTATAACGACTTGATTGAACAGCTGATTCCCTATGTGAAGGAGCAAGGTTTTACCCACATTGAACTGATGCCTATCAGCGAGTTTCCCTTCGATGGTTCGTGGGGATATCAGCCCGTGGGTCTCTATGCACCGACCCACAGATTTGGCGATGCCAATGGGTTAAAAGCCTTTGTGGATGCCTGCCATCAGGCGGGAATTGGTATTATCCTCGATTGGGTGTCGGCGCATTTTCCTAAGGATCCCCACGGCTTAGTGCGTTTCGATGGCACTTGTCTGTATGAGCATGAAGATCCTCGCAAGGGCACACATCCCGATTGGGATACCCTGATTTATAACTATGATCGCGGTGAAGTGCGCAGTTTCTTGTTGAGTAATGCCTGTTACTGGCTGCGGGAGTTTCATTTCGATGGCCTGCGTCTCGATGCCGTATCTTCTATGTTGTACCTCGATTACAGCCGCGAGCCGGGCCAATGGCTGCCCAATGCCTATGGTGGACGGGAGAATCTCGAGGCCATTAGTTTCTTACAAATTTTGAATCAACGCCTATACCAAGCGTTCCCCGGCATTTGCATGATCGCCGAAGAGTCCACCGCTTTTGCGGGGGTGACTAAGCCGACGGATCAGCAAGGTCTTGGCTTTGGCTTTAAATGGAACATGGGCTGGATGAATGACAGCTTAAGCTACTTAGGCCGCGATCCGCTTTACCGCCAATTCCACCATCATCAATTGACCTTCAGTTTGATGTACGCCTATACCGAGCAATTTATGTTGTCCGTGAGTCACGATGAAGTGGTCCATGGCAAGGGCTCGTTGCTGCATAAAATTCCCGGTGATGATTGGCAGAAATTTGCCACCCTGCGTGCTTATTACGGTTTTATGTGGGGGCATCCCGGGAAGAAATTACTCTTTATGGGCTGCGAGTTTGGTCAGCGAAATGAGTGGAACCATAACCAGAGTTTAGATTGGCACTTATTGGCTTATGAACCGCACCAAGGTGTGCAACGTTGGCTTAAAGATCTCAATCACTTATATCAAAAAATGCCAGCCTTATCGGTTCAGGATTACGAGGGAGCAGGATTTAGTTGGCTAGATTGTGAGAATAGCCGCGACAGCATCTTTACCTTTGTGCGTTACGGCTTAGCGGGTGATGCGCCGTTAGTGTTTGTCATCAACATGACGCCCCAATTGCACACTGAATTCCGTATTGGTTTGCCCTTGGCGGGGGATTACCGCGAATACCTGAATAGCGATAGCCAGATTTATGGTGGCAGTAACCAAGGTAATGCGGGCACTGTGGTTGCTGAGCTGCTGCCGTGGCAGGGCATGGCGCAGAGCGCGCTGATCACTGTGCCGCCCTTGGGCTGTCTAGTCATAGGGCCTGCAACTGGATTGGCTGAGGCGAACTAGTATGCAAAAGCCCACGGCTGATGATATCAAGCTCAACCCTGACGCTAAACATAACCCTTCTCAAAATGAGAAATGGGCCTTGGGGGCAGGTGAGCCTTTTCCGCTCGGTGCTAATGTTGAAGGCGATGGCGTCAACTTTGCGTTATTTTCAGCTAACGCGACAGCGGTCGAGTTATGCCTATTTGATGACAATGGCGAGCAAGAAGTCGCGCGGATTGCGTTAACTGAACAAACCCAGCAAATCTGGCATGTGTTTGTGCAGGGGCTTAAAGCGGGGCAACTCTACGGCTATCGCGTTTATGGCTCCTATGAGCCTCAGCTTGGCCACAGATTTAACCCCAATAAGTTATTGCTCGACCCCTATGCGCGCCAGCTGGTCGGTGAATATAGCGACCATGAGTCTAACTATGGTTACGAGCTGAATCACAAGGATGAAGACTTATCTTTCAGTAAGTTAGATAACGCTGCCTATGTGCCAAAATGTAAGGTTGTGGACATTCGTCCATTAATCGACATCGCCGCTAAGCAGTCGATTCAGCCCGTAGCGACGAGGTTTCAGCCCAAACCCCTAGAGCGCAGCATTATTTATGAGATGCACGTTAAAGGCTTTACGGCGGCGCATCCTGAGATTGAACCTAATAAACGCGCCACCTTTGCGGGTTTAGCGACTCAGCTTGCTATCGATTATTTGGCCGAACTTGGGGTGACGTGCGTCGAGTTACTTCCAGTACAGGCCTTTTTTACTGAACCATTTTTGCTCGAGAAAAAGCTTACTAATTATTGGGGTTACAACAGTATTGGCTTTTTTGCCCCCGAGCCGAGTTATCTGTCATCCGACGATATTGGTGAGTTTCGCGCTATGGTGGATGCACTCCACGGTGCGGGTATCGAAGTGATCCTCGATGTGGTCTATAACCACAGCGCCGAGGGCAGTCGACTTGGGCCAACCTTTAGTTTTCGTGGCATAGATAATCTCAGTTATTACCGCCTACATCCGAATGATAAGCGTTTTTACATTAACGATACGGGTTGCGGAAACACCTTAAATATCAACCATCCACGCATGTTGCAGCTCGTGTTAGATTCGCTGCGTTACTGGGTAGAAATCATGGGCGTCGATGGATTTCGCTTCGACTTAGCGGCCTGCCTAGGTCGCGAGGCCTATGGTTTTGATCCCGGCTCAGGTTTCTTCGATGCATTGTTGCAAGACCCTGTGTTGTGCCGAGTGAAATTGATTGCTGAGCCTTGGGATATCGGCCCTGGCGGTTATCAATTAGGTAATTTCCCCGTGGCCTTTAGCGAGTGGAATGACAGATATAGAGACACTATGCGCCGCTTCTGGCGCGGCGATCACAGCATGTTGCCCGAATTTGCCAGGCGGTTTCATGGCTCGGGGGATTTCTTCGAGCATGGCGGCCGTCCGCCTGCGACCAGTCTTAACTTTTTAACCAGTCACGACGGTTTTACCCTCAAAGATTTAGTGAGTTATACCCAGCGCCACAATTTGGCGAATGGGGAAGATAATCGCGACGGTCACCAAGAAAACTTCAGTCATCATTATGGGATTGAAGGGGAAACCGAAGATAGCGCAATTCTGGCACTTCGTGGTCGTCAACAGCGTAACTTATTGACTACGCTATTTTTATCCCAAGGTGTGCCTATGTTGTTGAGCGGCGATGAAACGGGCCGCACCCAGCAAGGTAACAATAATGCCTATTGCCAAGACAATGAACTGAACTGGTTTGATTGGTCGGCAAAGGGTATGGATACTGAGCTGTTAGCCTTTACTCAGCAGCTTATCGCCCTGCGCAAACGTTTCCCCTTGTTATGCGCTAAACGCTTCATTCACGAACAGTTATTGGCCGAATCCTTAGCCGATACCGGTGCTCGCTTAGATTGGTTTAGTCGTCAAGGTGAGCAAATGACCAAGAGCCTGTGGACTGAGTCTATGTGTCGCAGTTTGTCTGTGGTGCTTTCTGGTGACTTAGAAGGCCGAGGCAAGCAGCAAGCTCTGCTGTTGATGGTCAATGCCGACGATAATCCGTTAGCTTTTACGCCGCCGACCTTTGAGCACTTGAGTCCGTGGCAATGCCTTATTCATACCCAAACTGAGCCGCTGGATGCTCAGATCTCTACGACGCGATACTTGCTGCAAGATCGCAGTCTCATGCTTTTTCATGCTGATTTGATTTTCAAGAAATGAAGGAATTAACTATGACTGACGAAAGCGAACTGAGCCCCAATACCAGCGAAAAAACCGTACCATCCGCGCCAAAAGCGGCAAGTAAGAAGGCGCCAGCTAAGCGTCAGGCCAAGCCTAAAGCCGCTGAACCCTGTGAACCCTGCGATTCCTTGCCCGCTTCCTTTGAGCGCCATTTACGTTATGGACTCAGCCGTGGCGAAGGTGTGAGCTGCGAATTATTTCAAGCGCTGGCTTACAGCGTGAAAGAGCAGATGCTAGACAATTGGCGTCAAACCCGCATGGATGACAGCCATTTTCAGCGCAAGCAAGTGGCGTATTTATCCCTTGAGTTCTTGATGGGCAGGGCGCTAGGTAATGCACTGCTGAGTCTAGATTTACAGCAAGATAGCCGTGATGCCTTGAGCAACTATGCGGTATCGCTAGAAGAGTTAGAAGAAGCTGAACATGATGCCGGTTTAGGTAACGGCGGTTTAGGCCGATTGGCGGCGTGTTTTCTCGATAGCTGCGCCAGCATGGACTTATCAGTGACAGGCTATGGCATACGTTACGAATATGGCATGTTCGCCCAGAAGATAGTCGACGGTTATCAGGTTGAACGCCCTGACCGTTGGCTGCGCGAAGGCAATCCGTGGGAAGTTCGTGTGCCCACCCACAACGTAATAGTGCCATTTTTTGGTCACACTGAATCCTATGTTGATAAACAGGGCCGCAGGCACATTATTTGGGTAGAAACCCAAGATGTGCTCGCCGTCGCCTATGACATGCCAGTTCCTGGTTATCGCAATGGACGGGTGAATACCCTGAGATTGTGGAAGGCCGAAGCGACCGATGACTTTGATTTAGCTGAGTTTAACCAAGGCGACTACACAGAAGCCGTGGCCCGTAAAAACTTGGCTGAGCAGATCACTATGGTGCTCTATCCCAATGATGCCAGCGAGAACGGCAAAGAGCTGCGATTACGTCAGCAATACTTTTTATCCTCCGCCAGTTTGCAGGATTTACTCAAACGTTGGGTGAGTCGCCATGGCCATGATTTCACCCAGTTTGCCGCTAAAAATGTGATGCAGCTGAACGACACTCACCCTAGCATTGCCGTGCCTGAGTTGATGCGGTTATTGATCGACGAATACGGTTTGGAATGGGACAGTGCGTGGGCGATTACCAGCCAGACCATGGCGTACACTAACCATACCCTATTGCCAGAAGCACTAGAGCGTTGGCCCGTGCGCATGATGGCGCAGATGCTGCCACGCATTTTAGAAATCATTTATGAAATCAACGCCCGCTACTTAGATTTAGTCGCCCACCACTGGCCGGGGGACGCTAGCAAACTGGCGAGTATGTCGATTATTCAAGATGGCCCCCATCCTCACGTGCGCATGGCCTATCTGGCGATTGTGGCGAGTTTCTCGGTCAACGGCGTCGCGGGTTTACACACGCAACTGCTTAAATCAGGGTTGTTTAAGGATTTCTATGAGTTGTGGCCGCACAAGTTTAATAACCGCACCAATGGCGTGACCCCAAGGCGTTGGCTTGCCCATTGTAATCCTGCCTTAGCTAAGTTATTGACCGCCCATTTAGGTAAAGAGTGGGTGACAGATTTAAGCCAGTTAACGGCGCTTAATGCCCTCACACAGGACACGGCATTTATCCAAAAATGGCGTGATGTGAAGCAAGCCAACAAGGCTTTGCTGGCTAAGATGATTGCTAAGGAATGTGGCGTCGAGTTCGATCCATCTATGTTGTTTGATGTGCAAGTGAAGCGTATTCACGAATATAAACGTCAGCTGCTCAATATCTTACATGTGGTTCATCTCTATCATCAGATCCAACAAGGCCACACCGAAAACATGGTGCCACGTTGCGTGTTGATCGGCGGTAAAGCGGCGCCCGGTTACTTTATGGCTAAGTTGATCATCAAGCTCGCCAGCAATGTCGCCCACATGGTCAATTCCGATCCTTTAGTCACGCCTTACCTACGTTTTGCTTTCTTACCCAATTACAACGTCAGCGCCATGGAAAAAATCTGTCCGGGAACGGACTTATCCGAGCAAATTTCGACCGCGGGTAAAGAAGCATCGGGCACGGGCAATATGAAGTTCATGATGAACGGCGCACTGACGATTGGCACTATGGATGGCGCCAATATCGAGATGCTAGAGGAAGTAGGCTCAGAGAACTTCTTCCTGTTCGGACTCAATGCAGAGCAGGTCTCTGAGGTACGTAACCACTATCATCCACGCAGCATTATTGACGATTCACCGGCGTTATCTGAGGTGATGAAGTTACTCAAGAGTGGTCATTTCAATCTGCTGGAGCCTGGGATTTTCGATCCCATTATTGCCGCCATCGAAAGCAGCGACGATCAATGGATGACGGCCGCCGACTTTGACAGTTATCGAGTCGTACAAGAAGCCGTGGCGCGGGCCTATAAAGATCCGCAGGTTTGGACGCAAATGAGTATTCGCAATACCGCCGCCAGCGGACGTTTTTCGAGTGATGTGACGATCGCGGGTTATCGCGATGAAATTTGGAAACTGTAAGGGCTGGGCTCTGGGTTATAAGTCTTGTTATAGCGGATGAGTATAAGTGTTTGAAAGGAAAGCAACAATCAATGGAAGGAATGGGGAATGCAAGTGAGAAATACTCAGGGGAATACGGCCGTTTCTGCCGTATCGAGAAGCCATTTATGGGCAATCAGTTTGCCGATTTCGGAGTAAGAGCCTATGTCTAATGTTCGTTATATCAGTAATTTAACTCGTGAAACCTATGCGTTGATTTTAGCTGGTGGGCGCGGGTCTCGCTTGCATGAACTCACGGATTGGCGTGCTAAACCGGCGCTGTATTTCGGTGGTAAGTTTCGTATTATCGATTTTCCGCTGTCTAACTGCATCAACTCAGGTATTCGCCGTGTGGGTGTGGTCACTCAGTACAAATCGCATTCCTTGATCCGCCATGTGATGCGCGGTTGGGGCCATTTTAAAAAGGAGCTCGGCGAGTCGGTGGAGATTTTACCCGCCTCACAACGCTATTCGGAAAACTGGTATCAAGGCACCGCCGATGCGGTATTCCAAAACATCGACATCATTCGCCATGAGCTGCCTAAATACGTAATGGTGTTGTCGGGCGATCACGTGTATCGCATGGATTATGCGGGGTTATTAGCCGCCCATGCCGAGTCGGGTGCAGATATGACAGTCTCATGCCTTGAGGTGCCTATTGCCGAAGCGGCGGGTTCGTTTGGAGTGATGGAAGTCGACGACGAGATGCGCATCTTAGGCTTTGAAGAAAAGCCGCAGCAGCCTAAGCATTCTCCGGGCAATCCTGAAATGTGTTTAGCATCTATGGGCAACTATGTGTTTAACACAGAGTTTTTGTTTGACCAGCTCAAGAAAGATGCCTTAAACGAAAGCTCAGATCGGGATTTTGGTAAGGATATTATTCCTGCGATCATCGAAAAACATAATGTGTTCGCCTATCCCTTTAAGAGCGCTTTCCCAAATGAGCAAGCCTATTGGCGCGATGTGGGGACGTTAGACTCTTTCTGGCAAGCGAATATGGAGCTGTTATCGCCCACGCCAGCACTGAATTTGTACGATGCAAAATGGCCAATTTGGACCTTCCAAGAACAATTGCCACCCGCTAAATTTGTGTTTGATGACGATGATAGACGCGGTATGGCGCTGGACTCGATTGTCTCGGGCGGTTGTATTATTTCGGGTGCGACAGTGCGCCGTAGCGTATTGTTTAACGAAGTACGTGTCTGTTCTTATTCGTTGGTTGAAGATTCAGTCGTGCTGCCCGATGTGGTCGTGCTGCGCCATTGCAAAATCAAGAATGCGATACTCGACCGTGGCTGCATTATTCCCGAAGGCATGGTGATAGGTTATAACCATGATCACGACCGAGCCAAAGGTTTTAGGGTGTCGGAAAAAGGCGTCACTTTAGTGACCCGTGACATGCTAGGTTTACCAGTGGGTTATGAATAGCGGTTGCAATTCATCTTTTGAGTCGCCAAGCATAATGAGCACAAACGGCTTAGGAACGGGCTTAAGTTTGAGCTTTAAGTACGGGCTTAAGTTAAGTGTTTAGATTAAGCCCTTAGATTTAGCGCTTAGGTACAGTCAGCTTATTAATAAGCCGCTGAAATGAAGTAGCGGGAGTATCCAATTAATTGAAACAACGCATTTTAATGGTCGCGGCTGAAAACGGTGCCCTTGCGGGCGCCAAGGTTGGCGGTATGGCGGATGTGATCCGTGACTTACCCGACGCTTTGGCGGGTGTGGATTTGTGCGCCGATGTGATTATGCCAAGCTATGGCTTTTTGACTGCGGTCGCGAATCAACCCCAAGATTTGGGTGAGTTAACTGTGGCCTTTGGCGGCCGATTGGAGCGGGTGCACGTGTTTGCCATGCCCCATCCTCAAGTGCCAGAGGCGATGATTTATCTGCTCGAACATGCATTATGGCAATCCGTACCTGGGCAAATTTATAGCCAAGGCAGCGCCGAGCGTCCTTTTGCCGACGATGCAACTAAGTTTGCTTTCCTTTGCGCGAGTGTCGCCACGGCATTAGCCACGGGTCGAGTGCCAATGCCGGCTGTGCTGCATTTACATGATTGGCATGCGGGCTGCTTAGCCATGCTAAGGGCGTTTGTGCCTGAGTTCAGTGCTCTCAAAGAAATTGAGTGTGTGTTCTCCATCCACAATTTGGCGCTGCAGGGGATACGTCCCCTAAGCCAAGACTCGTCCTCGTTTGCGGCATGGTTTCCCGAGCTATTTGCGTCTTTAACGCAGGGGCAAAAACAGCTGATCACCGATCCCCGTTATCCCTACTGTGTTAACCCTATGCGCATGGGCATAGTGTTAAGCGACAAAGTGCATTTAGTCTCACCCAGTTATGCCAAGGAAGTGTTGCAGCCCTCCAGACCAGAAGCGGGATTCTTTGGTGGCGAAGGGCTAGAGCAAGACTTACAGGCCAAGGCCAATGATGACAAAGTGGTGGGGATTTTAAATGGCTGTGTATATTCGTCAGTATCGGATTTACCCGCTAAGCCACCTGCGCGTATTCAAGTACCCGAGTTCAAGCAATTGCTGAGTGCGGTTGAAACTGCGTTAGTGCAATGGCAGGGGCATCAAACGCAAGTGAGTGGCGTGGACATGATTGCTTTTGCCCGCACCCAAGCCCATTGGCGTCAAGCGATGGCGGAGCAAGTACCGAGTCTGCTATTGACTTCGGTGGGCCGCTTGACCGATCAAAAAGTCTTACTGCTGCGTCATCAATTGCCCTCGGGTTTATCTGTGCTTGAAACCTTACTTAAAGCATTGAAGCAGACAAAACCGACGGCGCTGCTGATTTTACTCGGCAGTGGCGATGCATCGATTGCTAAGTCCTTCCAAGTGTTAGGGGCTAAATACGATAACCTATTATTTTTGCAAGGATACAATGAGGCGTTATCCGAAGCACTGTATCAGCATGGCGATCTATTTTTGATGCCAAGCTCCTTTGAGCCCTGTGGCATCAGTCAAATGTTGGCCATGCGCGCCGGACAACCTTGCTTAGTGCATGGTGTGGGCGGATTGAAGGATACCGTTGAGGATGGCGTGACCGGCTTTGCTTTTAACGGCAATAGCTTAGACGAGCAAGCCGAAGCGTTTTTGCAAAGGTTGATGCAAGCCATTGCTTGTTTCGAGGGGAAAACATGGTCAAAGGTGCGTGCAGCAGCCATGGGACAGCGTTTTGACTGGCATTCCATTGCTGAACAATATCGTCAACAACTCTATTGCAAAGTGTGATGCAGCATATACAAAGTGTGATGTGGTAAAAGGAATTAGCGCATGATTTCTAAGTGATTCTGCTACACTAGTGAGGGGAATGTTAAAATTGTATCAAGCCCCCTCATTTATTGGAGTCGCTCCCTGAGTCATGGATAAAGGTATTCTCTTTCCGTTAGTGCAAAATGCGGCTTTGCTGCTGGCGTTGGTATTTTTGTACGACGTGATCCCTAAAAAGCATCAGCGGCAGTATTTCTTGCTGTGGCGCATCATTATTGGGATGCTCATCGGTGGTATTGGTATCACCATCATGAGCACGCCTTGGATATATCAACCGGGCGTTTTTTTCGATACTCGCTCGGTTATCCTCTGTATTTCAGGCCTCTTTTTCGGTGGTTTGCCGACCTTTATTGCTGTAGTGATGACGGCGCTATATCGCATCAGCATTGGTGGCGCGGGGATGTGGATTGGCGTCGGCGTGATAGTGTCATCCGGGTTAATTGGGGTGATCTGGCGTCAATATCGTAAGTCTCTGTTAGCCAATATTTCAGGTGGAGAAATTTTTCTCTTTGCCTATACCGTTCATATCGTGATGTTGTTGTGGTTCGTATTTTTACCCAATGGCATCGGAATGCCCTTACTAGAACAAGTCACCCTACCTGTGCTCACCATTTTCCCCATTGCGACTTGGCTATTGAGCCGCTTGTTATCGCGACGTTTTGAATTAGAGCGTGATGAACAAATTCGCTTGCAGGATGATTTTCTTTTTAGGAGCCAATTTAACGCGGGCAATATTGGTATTGCAATAACGGGAATAGATAAAAAGTGGATAAAGGTGAATCCACGTTTATGTCAAATGCTCAAATATTCAGAAGCTGAATTGCTACGGATGACGTGGACGCAAATTACCCATCCCGATGATTTAGAAGCGGATGCGTCGAAATTTGAGCTTATGCTGCGGGGGGATATCGATAATTACGAGATGGATAAACGTTTTATCGTTAAAGACGGTAGCGTGGTTTACACCCATATGACAGTCGCCTGTAAGCGCGGTGGTAATCATGCCGTGCAGTTGGTGATTGCCGGATTTATTGATATCACCTCACAGGCCAGAGCTGATCAAGAGGTGCTCGCTAGCCGTGAACAACTCGAACTGGTGTTAAGCAGTAGCGATCTTGGGGTGTGGGATTGGGATATTCGTCATGATCGTATCGAACGTAACGCCCGCAGCGCCGATATTCTTGGCTGCGATGTTGATATGCTCAACGCTAATAGTCGCCAATGGATGGATGCGATAGTCGCCGAAGACAGACCTAAAGTGCTGCATTCGATTGAGGCCCATATTCGTGGCGAAACGGCGCAACATAAGATGGAGTACCGCTTAAATACCGTAAACCGTAAGGTGCGGTGGATCCTTGATACAGGTAAAGTCGTGAGCAGAGATGCAAACAACAATGCCCTGCGGATGTGCGGAACCTATACCGATATTACCGACGCAAAACTTATCGAAGAATCCTTAAAATTGTCGGCACTGGTTTACGATAACAGCTCTGAAGCCATGAGTGTCCTCGATGAAAAGGGCGTGATTATTACCGTCAACGCCGCCTTTAGTGTGATGACGGGCTATCGTGAATTTGAAGTGCGGGAGCAACATGTTCGGCTGCTTTATTGTGACCTCAATGGCCGTGATTTTTACACCAAAATGAACAATGATATCCGCGAGAAAGGCCAATGGCAGGGGGAAATGTGGCAGCGGCGCAAAAATGGCGAGGAATATGTCATCTGGTTAACCATCAATACCATTAATGACAAAGAAGGCCATCCCTATCGACGTGTTGCCCTGTTCTCAGACATTACCGATAAGAAGCAAAATGAACATCTGATTTGGAAACAGGCTAACTACGATACGCTGACGGGGTTGCCTAATCGGCGCATGTTGTTGGAGTATTTAAGCAGTGAAGTGAAAAATGCCGACCGCAATCGCAACCACTTTGCCTTATTGTTCTTGGATTTAGATTTCTTTAAAGAAGTGAATGACACCTTAGGCCATGCCATGGGCGATTTACTGCTGATAGAAACCGCGAGTCGTTTGAAATCCTGTGTGCGTGATGCCGACGTCGTGGCGCGTCTTGGCGGCGATGAATTTACTGTGGTGTTAAGTTCGATGGAAGACCATAAGGGGATTGAGCGCGTCGCCGAGAATATTTTGCGACGAATTGCCGAACCCTATGTGCTGGGGGAAGAAACCGCTTATATCAGCGTCAGTATTGGGATTACTTTATATCCCGATGATTCGACCAGTATTGAAGGGCTTCTCAAGCATGCGGATCAGGCTATGTATGCGGCGAAAGATCAAGGGCGTAATCGCTTCAACTATTTCACCCCATCGATGCAGGAATACGCCAAATACCGCATGCGCTTGATCCAAGACTTACGTCAAGCGGTCGTGAATAAAGAATTTGAACTGCATTATCAGCCGATTGTTGCCTTAGCAACGGGTGAAGTGACCAAGGCTGAAGCCTTGATCCGCTGGCATCATGCAGAGCGTGGTGCTGTGTCGCCTGCTGAGTTTATTCCTGTTGCGGAAGACACTGGCTTGATTGTTGAAATCGGCAATTGGGTGTTCGAGCAAGCCGCTCGCCAGAGTGCGGCGTGGCGTCATGAATTAGGGGTTGAAATCCAAATCAGCGTCAATAAATCCCCAATCCAATTTCGTGATGAAGGCACGCTGCTCAATGATTGGTTGAAGTTATTGCAAGATCTTAATATTACAGGCGCGGGCGTGTGCGTTGAAATTACCGAAGGCTTGTTATTGGATGCCAGTATGGGGGTGACCGAAAAACTACTGGCCTACCGTGATGCGGGCGTGCAAGTGTCGCTGGACGATTTTGGTACCGGCTACTCGTCACTCGCCTATCTGAAAAAGTTTGATATCGACTATCTTAAAATTGATCAATCTTTTACCCGCCATATTGATACCGATTCAAACGATCAAATTCTCTGTGAGGCGATAATAGTAATGGCCCACAAATTGGGAATGAAGGTGATTGCCGAAGGTGTCGAAACCGAGGCGCAGCGCCAAGTGTTGTTGGCAGCAGGTTGTGACTACGGCCAAGGTTACTTGTTCTCAAGACCTGTGCCTGCCGCTGAATTCACCCAAAAATACCTGCAAGCTTCGCCTTTAGTTTCCCGTGTCTAAGAGGATATTGACCGCGGGATGATAATTGCCTATAAAAACGCCGCGGATTTTGCTAGACTCCGCGGCCCCGCGTTGGGGCATTGAGTATCACCTCGCATTAAAGTTTTACTACTTAGCTAAAGAGTCCCTATGAAATTTGAAACACTCGGTTTATCTTCTCCTATTTTGAATGCGATAACTGAGTGTGGCTATCAGCAACTCACTCAAGTGCAAGAGAAAGTGATCCCGCTTGCCTTTGAAGGCAAAGACATTATGGCCTGCGCCCAAACGGGTACAGGTAAGACGGCTTCCTTTGCTCTGCCTGTACTTGAAAAGTTGGCGGCTGAGTCTTTAACAAGCGACAGCAATGATAAACCGATTTTACGCGCGTTGGTTATGACTCCCACCCGCGAACTCGCGATCCAAGTCTGCGAAAATATCCAGAAATACAGCCAGTTCCTGCCGCTGAAAACCTTAGCGGTTTACGGCGGCGCCAACATGAATCCCCAGCGTAAAGGGGTAGAGCAGGGCGTTGATATTTTGGTGGCAACCCCAGGTCGTTTATTCGATATTATCGGCCAATTCCAGTTAGATTTATCGAGCGTCACTACCTTAGTGATCGACGAAGCCGACCGCATGTTAGACATGGGCTTTGTGCGCGACATTGAAAAAGTGAAACGCTTAATTGCGCCGCAGCATCAAACCATGTTGTTTTCAGCGACCTATAGCGATGCGGTCAAACAACTCGCCGAGAAAATGCTGAATGAACCTCAGTGGGTGAATGTTGCCGACACGACAACAGCCTCCACAGTAGTGCAGGAAGTGTATCGCGTTGATAAACGTCGCAAAGCCGAGCTGCTGTCAGAACTCGTTGGCCGCAACAATTGGCGCCAAGTACTGGTTTTTGCCAGCACGAAAGAAAGCGCCGAGCATTTATTGCAAGAATTAAAGCTTGATGGCATAGCCGCAGGCGTGTTCCATGGCGATAAAACACAAGGCGCCCGTAATCGGGTGTTAGAAGAGTTTAAAGCCAGTAAATTACGGGTGCTGGTGGCAACCGATGTGGCTGCACGTGGGTTAGACATTCATGCCTTGCCTATGGTGATTAACCTTGAATTACCTTTCCTCGCCGAAGATTATATCCATCGTATTGGTCGTACAGGGCGTGCTGGATTAACCGGTCGCGCGATTTCGTTCGTGTCACCTTCTGACGATGAAATGCTCGCTGAAATTGAAGCCTTGATCGAGCAAAAATTGCCTGTGTCGGTACAACCGGGTTATGAAGAAGGCATGCCTTTACCTGCCCGCTACCGTGATGCGCCCGCGGCACCGATTAAGCCGATTGGAAAGTGGAGCCATAAGGCGCCGCAGGATCGTACTATTGGTCAGTCTCGTCAGGGTAAGTACGCCAAAGGCAAAGCGCAGGACAGCAAAGCAGGTGGCGATAAATCATCTAGCCGTGCTAAGCCTGCTTCTGGCTCAGGTAAGCCGTTTAATGCGACTAAACCTAAGTCGAATTTGGTGAGCAATAAGTCAGGTTTTGGCTCTCGCACCAATAAGTCAAAATAAGTAAAATAAGCTAAGTAAAAATAAGCCAAGTCAAAATAAGTTAAGTCAAAATAATTTAAACCAGAATAAGCTAAGCCCAACAATCAAGGCTAATAAGCGCCAAGAGCCTGTCAGCCTTGCTGTTTAACGTTTGCTTAGTTGGTTAAATAGCCCCACCATTCTAAAAGCGCATCCTCACCGATGCGCTTTTTGTTGAGCTTCAAAGCCAATACTTCTACACTCGAGCGCCAAGCTTTCTATTCGAGCGAGTTTCCTTATGATTATCAAAGCGATTCCCACCAATATCATCACAGGTTTTTTAGGCGTAGGTAAAACCTCTCTGATTAAACAATTGCTGGCGACTAAACCCGCGGATGAGACTTGGGCTGTGCTGGTCAATGAGTTTGGTGAGGTTGGCATTGATGCGGGGTTACTGAACTCATCCGATAACGGCATACAAATTCGTGAGGTGGCGGGGGGCTGTATGTGCTGCGCAGCGGGCGTGCCGACGCAAGTGGCGATCAATCAGTTGATTGCGAAAGCAAAACCTGATCGCTTATTGATAGAACCTACTGGACTTGGGCATCCTAATGAAATCATTAAAGTATTGAGTGCACCCCATTATCAGAATGTGATTTCACTGCGCAGTACTTTATGTTTGGTGGACGCGCGTAAAATCCACGATCCTCGCTATCGCGAACATGCAAACTTCATCCAACAGCTGCAAGTGGCCGATGTGATTATCGCGACTAAGTCGGATTTATATGACGCTGAAAATACTAAGTTACTCTATGAGTTACAGACCTATTTAAGTCATATCGAGCGCACTGATATTCCTGTTGTGAGCCACACTAACCAGCAACCTTTACCTAGCGCGCTGCTGGATTATTTAAACCAACCAAGGCGCGTGTCACTCAATATAAATGGGCATGCTAGCGTGGGCTTAAAGCTGGGCAGCCTACCGACGACAGCGCCAAGCCTGTTCCGCACGGGTGGTTCGCGTTTGAGTGAGCTAAGCCTTTTTGCCGAAGGCGCAATCGAAGTCGCTCTCGAATTCGATGCACGTGGCATAGTACGCAAGCAGAATCAAGGCGAAGGCTGTTTTAGCTGCGGCTGGGTGTTTGAACCAAGACAAGAGTTTGATTTCGATAAATTAATGGCGTTAATTCAGCGTTACACTCAGTCATCAGACGTCGGGCAAGTCTTGCTGAGGTTAAAGGCTGTAATGATCACCTCTGAGGGGATCGCTGGATTTAACTGGATTGATCATGAGTTTACTGTGGTTGAACTCGATGACACCTTAGATTCCAGACTTGAGATGATTACAGTGAATGGCGTCGATTGGGACGAGATTGAGCTGCAGTTGCTCGCCTGTCTTTGTTAACGATTAACTGCTCACTGACTTTCCCATCGCCCTTTATTACACATGTGAGCATAGGTTAGGCGGGTGCTAATAAAGTTGCAGCGGTCGTACATGAAGGAACAGTCGTGCATGATCAGTCGCGCCGGCTCAGTAAGGCAAGGTTACGCGATATTCTTGGCCGAGTGTCGTAAAGGTGCCATTTTGGATCATGTCCTCGAAAAAACGGTCAAACCTTTGTCTTAAGGGATCGAATTTCGCCTGCTTCGGAAATGCCATATAACCGTCTTGGACATCGATTATCGGTGTGATTGGGGTAATCGCCTTAGGGATTTTGATTTGGGCGAGCACGGCATCGGTATTGCGGCTGTTTGTGGCGAGTAAATCTAAATCACCCCGAGAGAGGCGTTCTATTCCGCTTTTAATATCGACAAATTCATTGATATTAAAAGATTTAGTTTGTTCATTAAACGTCGGGCCATAACTCCACCCCTGCATCTTTCCAATCCGTTGACCTTTAATGCTGGCATAGTCGCCATTCCAGACAATTTCATGGCCTACACGGGCATAGAACACCATATTATCGCGGTAAAAGGCTTTCGTCGCAAAAGCCAAGTTTGCTTCACGCTCTGGGGTATCGTAGGGACCAATCAGAATATCCGCTTGGCCACGTTCGACCATAGAAATGGCACGGCGCCAAGGTGTAATCTGATAGTGAATGTTCACACTTTGCTGCTGGGCAAAGCGATTTAAAATATCGACACCTAAGCCAGTATATTCGCCATTGGGTTGTAGTTCGAAAATTTGGCTGAAGCTTGTACCCACTGCCAGCAGGTCTTTGGCCTGCGCAGTCAAGCAAAGGCTGCTGAGCGCCAAAAGGATGACTTGTGCAAAGGCTTTGCTGGGTATCATGGCATTCCTTGTGTGTTATGAATGCGGGAGCTTAAGGCTAGGTATCTCGCAAAAGGTGGCGATACCATGATGAAATTCACTGAGATTAAGGTTAGCAAATTTTACCTTGATTGGGGCGCACGTTAACATTTTTATGTTTTGAGATAAACGTGAGATTAGTGATAATCGTAAGGGTATTAAGCCGTTGATCTTCAATTGATACATCATCCTATCCCTCAGATCGTTTAATGATACCTAAAGGTGTCAATTTGTATCGCTTGCGGGTGAGGATGAGAAATGTATTTTAGTTATGCGTTTAAATCAGTTAAGGCCGAATAAAGGGGATTGGGGTATGCTCTGCCACTAATTGATTGATACGCCAACGCTAGGCGGCCTATTTGAGCGGGATGTTATGAAGCTGCAGGAAATAGATAAAACCTTGTATCGTAAAAACATGAATTTATTCATCGTAATTTTAGTTGTTAGCTTAGTAGTGCTGTCATTGCTTTTGGGTGCAGGGCTGATTGCGCTGTTTGGGGCAACGCCTGTGCCGGGCGAGCCTACAGGTAATTTCCATTTGAATCTCTTAGGGGTGATTTTCAGTCTGGGTCTGTGTAGCGCAGTGATTTACAACTTGAAGGATAAACCTTTCTTCAGCGAAATTTATTATGTGTGGCAATTAAAGCAGCTTCATAATCGTATCTATCGCAAGTTGATTAAGATTAAAGCCGCTGCGGCGCAAAATGATGTTAATGCTTTGATTATAATGCTGTTTTATTACACGAGTTTAAGGCAAGTGTATGAACTCGATGACAATACGTTGACCTTGCCGGCGCTGACTCAAGATCTCAATCGTTTGAATGCACAAATCGAGAGCTTAGGTTTATTGCTATCGCCTGAACAATTTACGCCTGAGCTGCTGACGCGTCCTTTCTGATACTGACAAGGCAAGATGAAGATCGCTCCTCACCTTGCCCTTATTTAGCCCTTATCTTGTCTTTATCGCCCTTACCCCGAATGAGGTCAGCGAGTCCCGCTTAGGCGGCTTGCTGGGCTCTTTGCAGTGTGAGTAACCACTTACCATAGATAAAAATCCCCACCGCTGAGATAGTCCCTATGGCAGCGATGATGTACCACGCCATGCCAATGTTATGGCTGTGGTACAACATCTGGGTGAGATCCTGGGCGCTTTCACCTGTGTAGCTCACCAAGGTAGTAAAGGCCTCACCTTGGGGAATGGCGCTAACCTCAGTGCTGTTCATGCCGCGCTCTAGCAACAAATCCCGCGAAAACAGTTCCTTCGATGCATAAATCTCATAGAGTTTAGGACCAAAGTAGCCTTCTAATCCCCAGCCGATCCCTTGGGGTAACATCACAAAGCCCAAGTACATGGCTTTTTTACCTTCGGGCGCTATGTTGCCCATAAACTCATTTTTCTTCGGGCTAATCATCATTTCGCCAATAGAGAACATAGCAATTGCGAGCACGATAAACCAAGCCGCATGGAAAGCACCGATAAACACAAAGGCCAAAATACTCAGTAAACAACCCATAAACATGGCGGTAGTAATACGGTATTTAGCCGTCAGTGCGGCGACGATAAAGCAGCAGGTCATGATCAGGCCCGCATTAAGGTTGAGCATGCCTTCTGGCATCACTTTAGTGCCTTCGTTATTGAGGCCGAGCCAAAATTGCAGAATGCCGTTACTGGTGCCTTCGCTACCAAATAGGGATGTGACAATTACGCTGGTATCGACCCATTCGGAAATATGGATAGGCAGCACATCGAATAGGGCATTGAACAGGAACCAAAAGCCTGAAAATACCAGCATGTAGTAGATCACAATTGGCTTTTTCAGCTCGCGCCAAGCATCACGCCACAGGGCTTCTTGTTTGACTTCCCCTGACTTGATTTGTTTATTACGTGCCAGTCGCTCGGCTTTACCTGGCTCTGTATAAGTCAGCAAAAATAAGAAGTTGAGCGAGATAATCGCGGCGCAGGCGAAGAACACATTGTCCCACGATAATTGGCGCATATGTACGGCCACTAGCGGCCCGAGGAAACCGCCAATGTTGACGACTTGGTAAAAAATGCCCCAAGCCATAGAGGTATTATTGCGATTGGTGGACAGCACTAAGGTGCCTTGAATGCCCGGTTTAAATATCCCTGTGCCGATGGCAAGGAGTAATGCGCCAGCAAGGAAACCCCAAAAACTGGGAAAGAATGCCATCACCAGATAGCCAAAAATTTTAATGATGGTGGAGCCAAAGATGGTTTCTTTGTAGCCGACGCGGTCTGAGATTCCACCGGTGAACACGGGCACAAAGGTTTGCATGATCGCCCACAGGGAAATAATAATGCCGTAGTCGCTTAGGCTGATGCCAAGGCCGCCCGCAGACTCAGGCGCTTTAGCGTACAGTCCCGCACTGGCTTTGACGCCGTAGTAAGCGATACGTTCGACTAACTCCATCCCGCCGACCAGCCAAAACACATAACCTAAGCTAGTAATGGAGGCCCACATACCGAGCTGTTTGACTTCGCGCAGGTCGTTGCCTGCATTTGGACTATTCTGACTCATGTCCTTCCCTTATTATTGTTATTGAATTTATTATTAATTAAGCCATTAATTATCAATATCTTAAATTTTTATAGTTAATCATTTCATCTTGCTAAAATACGCGAATAGGCTTGCTTGAGCTGATACTTTACCTAATTCGGCCTTAAACACCAAAAAAGTAGCAAAAAATGATGAGTTAGCCTACATCTGTTATTGGACTGTGCTCGGTTTGTCATTTGACTGAAATTGGACTGTGTAGACTTAAGTCATTGTGATGATTAATCTTTGTGGTTACATCTTCATACTTAACTTGCTTTGAGTTACGGCTGATTTTAGGTACAATCCATTGTCGCATTTTTGTTCACCCGATCATTTTTCTAAATAGATACGACTCTTGCCCCTTTTTTGTGAGAAACGCTAATGACAGCAATAACATCTAATCATGCTCCTGCGGATATGAGCCTGCTCGAGGAGCCGATTGCGAAGCTTTTTTGGCGCTATACCATACCCACCATTGCCTCTATGTTGGTGACGGGCGTCTATGTGACGATTGATGGCATCTTCGTTGGCCACTATTTGGGTGAAACTGGGCTGGCGGGGATGATGTTAGCCTATCCAGTCGGCGCTATTTTGTATGCGATTGGCGCCATGATCGGCATGGGCAGCGCGGCATTAGTGTCGATAAACCTTGGTCAAGGCAATGTGGCTAAGGCCCGTAAATTGCTCGGTAATGCCTTTAGTTTGTGTTTATTGGCGGGAGCCATTTTTGCCCTCATGGGTGGGATATTCTCGCGGGATATTTTGATCGCCCTCGGGGCGCAGGGGGACATTCTCGAAAACGCCAACGAATATCTGTTCTGGTATTTTGCCCTGTGTCATTTCCCCATTATTTCAATGACCTTCACCACACTGCTGCGTAATGATGGTCGGCCATCTATGGTGACTTGGGTGCTGATCTTGGGCGGTGTATTAAACACTTTCTTAGATTGGCTGTTTATTGTGGTCTTCCCCTTTGGTTTAGCGGGCGCAGCGATTGCGACTATGATGTCGCAGGCGGTGACTGGGCTTTTGTGTTTGCAGCACTTTTTCAGTCCTCGCACTCAGCTGAGGATCGACCTTGAGCAGATGAAGCTCAAGCTCGACAATTGCTTGAACATAGCCCGTGTGGGTTTACCCAGCTTTTTGATGAACCTTTATTTGTCGATAGTGTTAACCCTACACAATACAGCTTTTTTGTGGGTGGGCGGCCCCTTACACGTGGCAGCCTATGGCGTAGTCAGTTACACAGAAGCATTCTTCTATTTGATTTTTGAAGGTATTGCCCTCGGCACGCAGCCAATTTATAGCTTTAATGCGGGCGCTGGGCGTTTCGATCGAGTTAAGCAAGCACGTAATATTGCCTTTGGCATGACGCTGCTCACCGCAGCCTTGGGCTTAGCGCTGATTTATTCTCGCCCTGAATGGCTAGTGTATTTGTTTGCTGGCGATAATCAGAACCTAACGCCCGTGGCGATTGAAGGGATGCGCTGGTATTTCTGGGGCTTACCGATGGAAGGCTTAATCTTAGTCGGTGCGAGTTTCTTCCAAGCGATTAATTGCTCGAAACAAGCCTCTATGCTGACCGGCGCGAAACTTATCCTGATCGCGGCGATTATCTACTGCTTCGCTTGGATGTTTGGCGTGATTGGTGTGTGGGTATCGCTCGCAACCTGTAGCACTATTCTGACGATATGGATGTTCTACGCCATGAAGCGAGTCGAGGCGCGGCTGCAATAACTCTGTTTTGTTCCAGTCTTGTCTGTGCCTGCTTTTTTGCGTGCGCTGATGATGAGGGAAGAGGGCAAAAGAAGGCAAAATAAGCGGCCAGACAAGCGGCCAGACAAGCGGCCAGACAAGCGGGAAGAACAGAACCAGAATAGCGGACATAAGTAGTTAGTTTTCCCTGAGTTTCATAATCGATTTTACAATTGATTTCACCATTAATTTCACGATTGTTTTCAGTATCGGGGCGATTCATGGCCCCGATTGCCATTCAACTACTATCTTTCTGCGCCAAACATGACTTAGGGCTAGCGTGGGATGATGGCCTCTGATACATTTCGCTGGTTTAATCTGCTATCAAAAATGACGCCTTCAAGCGGGCGGTTTTTTCGAGGTCATAACCCTCAGAAAACCGGCTAGATTCGCTTTGAAATTTGGGTCAGTTGATCGTCGATATAACTGGGTATTGAGCCGAATGACTCGCTCGTTGATTTTAGTAATTTATGTTTTATGAGGCCCTTATGCGCACCACTGCAGTCATTTCTATGCTGTTGCTTGGCGTGTTAACCACTGTTAATGCCAGTGCCAAAGAGAATGAGTTAGTGTTTGCCAGCGACTTTGAAGGCAATCGTTTATCTCAACCTTGGTCGTGGATCATGGGTTGTCAATTTGAAGGCGCTGAACCCCACAGTGGTGAAAGTGCGCTGTTATGTGCCGAAGGCAATAGCAGCATAGTCAGCAAGTACCCCATTTCTGAAGCGGGTCTATTGGAGTTTTGGGTTAAAACCCAAAATACTCAAACCCAGTATCGAATCAATGTATTAACCTCACCAGTATTAAAGCTCGATGCCCAGTGGCAGCATGTTGCCTTAATCGATATCACTCCGGGTGCGAACGAGTATTTAGCACACAGAGTCTCTATCGACGATCCCAGCCGCCAGTATATTCGCCTCGACATTGAGTCCATTAATGGCCCCATCAGTCTGGATGATTTGAGCTTAGATAAAATTCGCCTCGATATGGCCCTGCAAAAAAATGAGCAGAAAATTATCGGCGGGATTTTAGATAAGCTTAAAGCTGACAAGAATTACGAAGTGCAGTCTGAGTCGTTCCGCACCTTAGGTAAAAACTACGCCGCCCAGCTTGAGAGCCAAAGACAATACCTCGAATACTCGAATGCCATCTATTCCAGTATCACCTTTGTGTTGGCAACCTCTGAGCGCAACAAGATGTCTAACCCTATGGGATATAACACCTTTAGGTCGGTGCTATCCGACACTAAACGTGTGGCATCACCTATCCAGCAGGCACGCTTGGGTTCTATGGTGAAACCCTTTGGCGATTTAGCCACCGCGACCTTAAATGTGGTCAGTGCCGGTGCTTATTCCGCCTTTGCCGAACCTTTTAAATCATTCTTGGCCGCGACCTTCGACCGCTCTAATTATGACAACAGCGACCTGAGTCGTAGTGATAAAAAGTTTGCCGAAGAAAATGGCCTGAAAATTTATCAGCAGGCCGAACGCTTTATGTCTGAAATCGAAAAAGAGCTGCAACAAGTCACAGCACTAGATAATGATTTAGTCAGCATGCAGAAGAACTTAGATACGTTCCGTAAGGATCTCGATAAGCATCTACGCGGCTATTTACAGCATGCCGGCATTGCTCGCACGCCTGAAAACTACAGCCGAGTGATGAGTAAAGACGAGCAGACTCGAGCACTTGTGATTACTGAGGCGAGTGCCAATATCAGCGCCAAAGCCGAAGCTTTATTGGCTTCGAATAGCAATGCTGAACTGGTGCAGTACATGATTAAAACCACTGAGAAGATTGATGAATTTCAAGAATTCAAGGAGCGTTTTAACCAGATCACCTCGGCCATGCTAACCTTCTACGATAAGTTTGAACGTTCGATTGCCACTGAACAAAACCCCTTCACCGACCCAAGCGATCGCGCCGTATGGGAGCAACACGCCCAAAGTGCTCGTAACTATATTCGCCAGTCGAAGGAAGCGTTCACTAAAGCCTTTATGTAACGGATTGTTGTAGAAACATCGACTGAGCTTTTTTCATCGAAATGGCAGCGCAAGTCTTTTTCGCTGCCATTTTTTATATCCGCAATTTACCAAAGCGATCGTTAAATAAGTCTCTATGGGGCGACAGTCCTCGTCTGAAATGCACCTATTTTTAATTAGTTAGAACGTTTTTTGCCTCAAATGAAGTCTCGTTGCTTTTGAACACTCTTATTCAAGCCATTTTAGCCAGAGCAGGTTGTAGGCAAAGTGAAAGTGCATTATGTTTTTGATCTAAAATGGATAGCCATATTTTTGTTTTGGTACAAGGTAATTAATAATCTTTTAACGAGGCGTATATGAATAAAAATTTTTACTCCAAGCTTTCTGATAATTTAAGTGGTTTATTTTTTGTTTCTAAGTTTAAATTGGCAAAAATATTTGTTTCAGAGAGCTCAGATGACGAACTTTTGAAAGGTGTTTTTCTTATCAAAGCTCGCACAGGTATTTTAGTTTGTACTTGGTTTTGCCCGTTGATTCATTTTTCTTACCCTAGTGAACCACTAACGTTTTGGGTTTTTGATGGATGGGAACTTGGAGGAGGACGTAGTGGACTAATTTCATATAATGTAAATTCTGAATTATTATCGCCTAAAAAAGATGAGGATACATTGATAAATGAGGTGGCTGATTATATTACCCAAAGAGTAAAAGACTTTGATGATGTAAAAACACAAAATGATTTTATTAAACTGTTAAGTTTATTTCCATCATCAGTTTCTGGTGTTTATAGTCAGTTGAATTTAGGCCTGTTGCATTACTGTGTTGGTGATAAGTTGCTTGGAGAAAATATAATTAGAAATGCAATAGAATCAAAGGGGGGATATCCATTAATAGAAGGCGATGTGGTTGAGTTTTTATCTTGTCTAGATATGGGGGAAGATAAAACAAATGAATATATAGAAAAAATGAAAATACGTAATAGACAATATCTTGAAAAGTTTGGATTTTATTTGCATAAATAAATTTATCTATGGAAAAAGAATACAGTGACACCCAGCGCTGAATAGCGCAGTTGTTAACCTCCGACTATGCTTGGGTTAAGCATTAAACAAGGAGGTTTGTAGAGGCTGTACATAATTCTGTGTCAGGTTAATTTCACAGATCGATATGGTTTTCTAAGCGCCCCTCAAAATGAGGCCGCGCCCTCGCAGAACTCAGATAAGTGTTGAAGACACTCCCGTCTATCACAAAGGAAGAGGTTTACACTGGCTTACAACACACACCATATCTTAAGTTCGCTCTGCGATGGAGTTCATAGACTTCACAACCTAACAATGGCTCAGTTCTATTAAGAACTGCGCCAAAACGTTCAAAGTAGTCTTCATTAACCTGTTTTGCACTAATAAGTGGTACTTCAATACTGATATCTACACGACCTTTACGTATTAACGCGGGGTCAAGATTATCAGGATGATTTGTGGTCATTATTACAAGGCAGTCATCAAGAGGAATGATTCCGTCTAACGCGTTTAGAACGCCACCTAAAGTGAGTGGTGGGTTATCTGCATTGCTTTCAGCAGTTCGTGATACCGTAGCCTTTACACAGTCACAGTCCTCGATTAACAACATAGCTCCGGGCGGTACCTTTCTAATAGCCTTATGAATAGTGGCATCATTTACAGTCGATAGATTCAATATGTATAGATCGCGATGATACTCAACAGCTAAGGCTCTCGCTATACCCGTCTTACCCGTACCCGTTTTTCCATGTAACAGTATGGTTAGCTTACTTACAACCGATTCCCCCCTACTTGCGAAGTTATCAACTTCCCCCATCAACTCCTGCTTAAATCCTTCATCTAGCACTAATTCACTAAAACCCGATGATTTCAATATGCCATAGCGACACCATTCGGTTTCTTCGAAAATATTAACTTTTGGCTCAGTAGAGATGTCTCCACGAGTATCTTCTAAAAAACTATGTAGTTTATCTTTTGCCCACCATGGTGCACTTACAGTAATAGTATCGTATGCCATAGTACTATCGACCTTAGTACGGGTTGCCAACATAAAACAACCACCGTATTTAAACAGGTGCATACCGTAGCCGATAGATTTAACACTGACACGCCCGTCGTAATTCATACCATAGTCAAAGTACACAGCCTCAGAGATAGAGCGTGAAAAAAACGGAATGGTAGTATTACTGATCAAAAAGGACAGCTTATTGAATATCTCTGTGCGCGCCTGATGGCTATCGTCTATCGTGAGCCGCACAAACAGCAGGCTACTGAGCCCACTTAACAGCTTCGCGGGGACATCTTTTAGTATGTAGCCTACGAGTCCAATTAACGTTAATGTTAATACTCCAACAATGACAGCCGTCAACAAAGGATCACCATTGGTGAGTGCCTTTATTTGTAGTAATACCTCGTTCATTTACTCACCTTTACTATAAATGCCTAATGGACATAGTCGAGAATACAGCCAACCGAGTCGAGGATACGACCAAGGTATCCTCAGTATGTGCGCTATCGCACGAGGTTAAAGCGACTTAATAAAGCTCCCCTTCTTATCACTAACGATTGCCTTAGGTCGTAGCGATATCACACTTTAAATCAACATCTTAATATTAAATTTATATTTATATTTAAGCGCTCACTAACGTGCGCAAATAAATGTCAGAGATGACGCCGTTCATCAAAGAGCTGGATGGGGCGGCCTTGCATCCACGGATTGACTTGCACAACATCCGTGTTTTACTGCCCGTTCGCTATCTGATAGGCAGGACGCCTGAATGTCGTGCAATGCAGGGATGCATGAGAACGACCATGGCTCTCGTTCATAAGCTTGTCGTTCATAAGCTTAGAGGCCCTAGGTTTCTATTCACCGAGTCGGCGAGTGAATGCCATGGCAAGCCTTTAAACTGTTAGTCAATAAACGTTAATTGGTAAGCTGTGTTAGTGGTTTATCAGCCTACAACTCAAATATCATTCAGCGAAGTCTCAATCAGAAAGCCGCTAAGGAAGGCGGCTTTTGTGTTTCGATTATTCCATAACCCTTGAATTTTCTTGGTTACTTTACATCTCGACTTTTATTCGCGGTGCTAGAGCAAATACACGTTCAAGCTGCAGGCGCCGTGGGCACCGACGACGAGGGCTTGTTCGATATCGGCGGTTTTTGATGGACCCGCGATAAACACCCCGAACTCACCTGAGGCTAGCGTGATTTCTTTAGCTGCCTGATGTAGGGTCGGCACAATCTTATTCGCTGGCAGGGCTAAGATCAGGTTTTCACAGATAAAAGGCGTGACTCTGTGGCCTAAATTCTTATTGTTCACCCAAATGGCACCGTTTTCGGCAACGCCAATGTCACCTGGGATCACTGCATAATCTATGTTTTTGAGCTCGTGGGCAGTGGGTGGCATTTCACGGTTTGCCGTGACACCCTCTACAAGGGAGATGACCTGTAACCCTTGGGCGATATGTTCATCGACTTTGGCTTGCAGGGCGACTAAGCCACCTTCTTTATGCAGCGTACCCGCGACCGTGTTGAGGTTAGTCTCGAACTGGCCGACGAGATTTTCGACCCTTGGCGTCACATCTATGCTTGGCATAGGATGATTTGTTAAGGCCGACAGTTTGAGCGCATTGAGAATTTCAAGTTTACTAGACATCTTATAGGCTCCTGTGTTTCTTAAACCAAGCTTCGAAGCTGGAGTTCGGGGCGACGGGCAGTTCACGGTATTTACCCCATGCACCGCTAAAGGGTTTTAACAGACTACCCGGTAGAATGCGCAGCGCGGTTCTCGCCACACTCATAGAGCAGTTCAGCATGGTTTCGCTTGCCATAAATTTACCCACTAATGGCATGTAACTGTTTTTGCCATAGGGGAGTTTTCCAGCTTCAGCCTTAAGGCGTCTGTGGTGGAAAATAATCTTATCGAGCGGCACTTTAGTCGGACAGATATAGGTACAGCTGCCACACAAGGTACAGGCCCAAGCAATCGAGTTAGTGTCATCAATCTTAGCGCCCACTGCGATGCCAATTGGGCCCGGAATGGTGTAGTTGTAGCTGTAACCGCCAGAGCGACGATACACAGGACAGGTATTGAGGCAACCACCACAACGGATACACTTCAATGATTCTGCAAGGATTTTATCCTTGAGCATCTCAGTGCGGCCGTTGTCGACGATAATAATGTGCATCTCACCTTCGGGCTGTGGGCCACGATAAAAGGCGCTGTAAGTCGTAACAGGTTGGCCTGTGGCGTTGCGCGCCAGTGTGCGTAGCAAGACGGCTGCGCTATCGATATTGGGCACCACTTTGTCGATGCCCATTGAATGCAACTGCAGCTTAGGCAGGTTAGCGCCCATGTCGGCGTTGCCTTCGTTGGTGCAAACCACCACGGCGCCTTTATCGGCAATCGCCATGTTCACGCCTGTCATCGCGGCATCGGCGCTAAGGAACTGTTCACGCAGGTGGGCACGGGCGGCGCGGGTTAAATACAAGGGATCGGATCCCCCCGCTTTAGTACCGATTTTCTCATGGAAGAGGTCGCCGACTTCTTCCTTTTTCATATGGATAGCGGGCACCACAATATGCGATGGTGGCATTTTAGCGAGCTGAATAATCCGCTCACCTAAGTCAGTATCTATGACTTCAATGCCGCGCTGTTCTAAGTACGGATTGAGGTGGCATTCCTCGGTCAGCATTGACTTAGACTTCACTAATTTTTTGACATTATGGCGCGATAAAATGTCATGGACGATGCGATTGTGCTCGGCGCCATCTTTGGCCCAATGGACTTGTATGCCGTTGGCGATACAGTTTTGTTCAAAGGTTTCAAGATATTGAGCAAGATGGGTTAGCGTGTGCAGCTTTATTTCTGAGCCTAACTGACGCAGTTGTTCCCACTCTGGGATGCTACCCGCGGCGCGGTCGCGTTTTTCTCTGAGCATCCACAGGGCTTTTGAATGCCAGTCGACACGGGTTTCGTCGCGGCAAAAAATATCGGCTTTATGGGCATGGACCTGTGAGCCTTGAGCCCCGTGATTATGATTGTAAGCCATGGTGAGTCTCCTAGAGCGCGGCGTTCAGCACTTGCGCTATGTGGCGAATTTCAATCGGCAATTGCTGTCTGCGGATCATGCCATCAAGGTGCAATAGGCATGAGGGATCAAAACCCACCACATATTCAGCACCGGTTGCAGCATGGGCTTGGGCCTTGTCTTTGCCCATCTTAGCCGACACTGCGCCTTCATCGACGGCGAAGGTGCCACCAAAGCCGCAGCATTCGTCACGGCGGTCGGGATACACTATGTCTATGCCGGTAATATTGGCGAGCACAGCTTCGACTTTGTTGAATCTTGGCCCCATTTGCTCACTCGGAGTGGCGAGGTTCAACATGCGAATACCATGGCAACTCAGTTGCAGGCTGATTTTGTGCGCGAAGGGCTTGGTAAAGGCGGGGATCGGCGCGATATCGTGTAAAAACTCAGTCAGTTCATAGAGTTTGTTGATCACAGCTTGTGCTTCTGGGCTGCTATCAAACTCGTGGAAGTTTTCTTTGGCGGCCACTAAGCAAGAGGCGGCAGGGCAAACAATAGCGTCGCATTCCACTCCCTTAAAGGCGTTGAGCAATTTAAGGGTGGTGCTGCGCGCTGCATCGAAGCAACCTGAGTTTGTCATCGGCTGGCCACAGCATGTTTGACCCGCGGGTAGAATCACTTGGTGCCCGAGTTTCTCTAATAATTCCAAGGTGGCAATGGCAACCTCTGGCATCATTTGATTGACTAGACACGGGATGAAAAGGGCGATTTTCATTGTGTTTTCTCTTTCTTGTTAGTGAACGACATTGCCTTGCTGTGCGACCCCAATGTCCACACAAATGCTAAGGTAGTTGATCAAATATAGGCCTATCTCTGCGGAATAAGTAGCCCTAATTTAGTAAATGAACGTGTAGATTTTTGCAAAAATGAGAATATTTTAAGCTTATGATTTTAATTGCTTTATTGTGATTTCATTTTGTGATTTAACTACAGGTTGAAGCGTTCCAGCCGATAAATGAGAATAGTTGTCTTCTAAAGAAAAACGGGGCTACTTTGAGCCCCGTTTAGTCAGTGTTTTAGCGGCTGCACTCTTCGAGCAGATAAGCCAAGTGGCGATAGGAAATGCCACTGTGTTGAGTCAAACCGACCTCACACATACGGTTGGCGTAATAGCCTTCCTTGATCTCGACAGGAATGAGCTTTTTGATATTACGCAGTGCGCTGGCGTTGATTTCTGGTTTATACAAGCCTTTTTCACCCGCGTAACCACAGCAGTCAATTCCCGCAGGTTTAAGCACTTGGGCTGAGCACGCATCGGCAATAGCCTGCATCTTAGGCTCAAGTTTCATCTTGCGGGCGCTACAACCTAAGTGCAGTGCTACATTGACTTTTTTGCTGATGTTGAGCTTAGTTAGCAAGTTGTCATGCATAAACTCTACTAAGTCGATAATCTGCACTTTTGGATTACCCGACAAAGTCCGGTAGGTACAAGACAGCGCATCGACGACCACAGGCAGCTTGCCGCCATTGGTCATCTTGCTCACCGCATCGATAAGTTCTTGGCGTTTGGCATCGGCGTTTTTAAAATCGCCCTTAGACTCCCACATTTGGCCGCAGCATAAATCGCGGGTTTTCTCAGGGGTAATCACGTTATAACCCGCGCGTTCCAGTAGCGTGACGACGACTTCTGGCAAAGTGCGGTTATCGGGATCTTTAGGCGTTGGGCCAAAAGTTCTGCCGCCACAGGCTGGGAAATAGACCACAGTTTCTTGGCCTACTTTTGCAGGTGATGGTTTTGGCAGCTTGCCGCCTTTCGGGAAATCAGGATTCCAATACGGCACTTCTTTCGAAATCAGGCGGCCGGTTTTCATCAGCGCACTGGTGATGCCATCGCCGGTGATCTTGTGGATCACGCCGAGCATGTCAAAACCTGAGCTGATCACTTGGTTAACCACACCAAAATGTTTGGCTTGGAAATCTAATACTTTCTGTTCAGTGGTACTGATGTACGGCGTGCGCAGTTTACGCACCAGTTGGCCCATGCTGTTATCCACTGGACACGCAATGGTACAAAGCTGACACGCGGCGCAGGTATCAACCACATCGTATTTAGCGGCGGCGCGCATTTCGGCTGCGGCGGCTTTATCGCCAGACTGCTCTAAGCGCTCGATTTCACGCAAAGTGGCAATACGTTGGCGCGGCGAGAAGTTAAGTGCCGATGTTGGACAGGTTTTTTCGCAGAATCCACATTCGATACACTTATCGACAAAATCATCGACCACAGGGCAGGGCTTAATGTTTTTAACGTGGACATTGCTATCGTCGTTGAGGATAACACCTGGGTTTAAGATACCATTAGGATCAAACACTTGCTTGATACTTTTCATCAGGGTGTAGGCATCTTGCCCCCATTCTTTTTCGACAAACGGCGCCACAGCACGGCCGGTGCCATGCTCGGCTTTCATTGAACCGTCGTACTTATTAATCACCATATCGGCAATATCGTCCATAAAGGCATGGAAGCGGTCAATATCGGCTTGGGTAGAGAAAGTCGGCGTAATAATAAAATGGAAGTTACCCGCTAGGGCATGGCCATAGATACAGCCTTCAGGGTAACCATGTTTATGGAAAAGCTCAGTAATATCGTGTGCTGCTGCCGCTAGATGCTCGAGTTCGAAGGCTACGTCTTCGATAATGACCGAGGTGCCCTTTGGCCGCTCGCCACCCACAATGGGGAATAAGCCTTTACGCATTGCCCAATACTTGTCACAAACTGCTGGGTTAGTACTAAATTCCATTGGGCGAATAAAGTCAAAGCCGGCGAGTTTCGCGGTGACATCTTGGGTATAAGCCTCGAGGGTTTGCGCGTCATCGGCACGGGATTCGATAAGCAAAATAGCGGATAATGCGGGCAATTCCGATAACCAGTCCGGCATACCAGGCTTACCCGTTACCGCTTTGATGGATGGCCAGTCGAGGAGCTCCGCCGCTGCAACGCTCTCTCCGTTAATCAATGGAATAGCGCGGGCGGCATCTTCCATATTGTGGAATACGGCCATGGCCGAGGCTTTAAATTTAGCCTCATTGACAGTGTTGTAGGTGACTTCGTTAATGAAGGCTAAAGTACCTTCCATACCCACCATCAAATGATTAATGATGTCGAAGGGATCGGTAAAATCGAGTAACGAGTTGATACCATAGCCAGTGGTATTCTTGATGGAATATTTTTTACGAATACGCTCCGCCAATACTGGATTATGGCGAGTCATATGCGACAGTTCTTTTATCGCATCGAGCATTTTGCCGTGTGTTTTGGCAAATTCTGCCTTTGATTTCTCACAGCCAGTATCGAGCTCTGTACCATCGACAAAAAGCAGCTTGGCTGAGGCAATCGTTTGGTAGCTGTTTTGGGCCGTGCCGCAGCACATGCCGGACGCATTATTGGCGACAATACCGCCAATCTTAGCCGAGGCAATGGTCGCAGGATCGGGGCCAATTTTGCGGTTAAGTGGCGCCAATACGGCATTGGCATCGGAACCAATGACAGCGGCACCTAAGGTAATTTGTTTGGCATCGCTACTGACTTCAATCTTTCTAAAACCATCATGGCCAAGAATGAGCAGTATGCCCTCACCGATAGCTTGGCCCGATAAACTGGTGCCCGCAGCTCTAAAAGTCACGGGCGCATTATGCTTCCTGGCTACCGCTAAGGTCTGTTTAACTTGCTCTAGGGTCTCGGCATGGACTACGACTTCTGGGACGATTCTGAAGTAACTCGCATCGGTGGACCAAGCAAAACGACGGACGGGATCATCCGTGACAGGGTGGTCGCCTAATTGCACTCTTAGATCATCGATGACCAATTTGTAGTTAATCGACATTGCATTGCTCTCTTTGTAAACTGACAGAAGTCGAAGTCATAGGTAGTGACTTCGACTGCTAAATTAAATCAATGAATTAGAAACCACCCCATAGGGTTGCAATGGTTCCTGCCAATAGGGCATAACCGATGGCAACTGGCATAGTCTTACGGATAATTTCTGATTCTCTACCCGCCATACCCACCACAGTGGCAGCGGCTACCACGTTCATTACGCACATCATGTTACCGGCGTTCGCACCTATACCTTGTAGTGCCAAAACTAATGTGTGGTTCATGCCAACATTGTCAGCCACACTGTATTGCAGACTGGAGAACATCATGTTCGAGAAAGTGGCTGAACCCGATAAGAAGGCACCAAAAATCCCTACTATAGGCGCCACCCATGCCCATACCGCCCCCATTGACTGGCCAAGCATATCGGCTAGGGCAACTGGCATAGAGGCAAGACCTGCACCATTAGCACCTGAGTTTAAGAAGATTTTCACCATAGGCACCGAAGCACCTAATGAAATAATGGTGGGTAACATGGACTTACATGACACACCGACAGTTTGCTTAATCGCAGGGCTTTTCATTTTGAATAGGAAGAAACCTAAGATACACACGGCAACGAAGAAGGCACCAGGCGCATATAAGGTGGCGAAGCTCGCCTTAAGTTCAGTGCCCATTAAGCCTGTCCAGCTGATGTTAAAGCCAGATAACCAGGCTTTTAGCGGTGCAACAGTACGTGACAGCACTAACAGCGCAGCCATGATGATGTAAGGTGTCCAAGCGGCGATTTGGGAAAATTTAGCCGTGGTTTCCACTTTGGCGGTTTCTTGGTTGTCATTTTCGGCAAAATCATTCCAAGCGGCTTTAGGCAGTAAGTAGCCTTTGCGAGCGACTGGGATCACCATTGCCATACCGATTAAAGAACCGATAACCGATGGGAATTCTGGGCCAGCAACATAGTTGATGATCCACGCTGGAACGGTAAATGAAAGACCTGCAAAAATCGCAAATTTCCAAATCGCTAAGCCTTCTTTGAAGGATTTATTGCGACCAAAGAAGCCTGTCAGAATCGATACCATCACTAATGGAATTAACGAACCTGTGATTAAATCGATAGTGATCATGTGCATTGCAATAAACTGCGCAAAGTCAGCATAGGTGCCGCCATGTTCAGCAATTTGCGCCGCAGCCATGCTTACGCCGCCTTGGGTTAAGCCTTGCTCCATACCAAAGAGTACAGGTAGACCAATCGCACCGAAGGACACACAGGCTGAGTCGGCAATCAAAGCAACAACCGCTGCGGCAACTGGTGGCACGCCAAGCAGTACGAGCAGTGGTGCGCCAATCGCGGCGGGTGTACCAAAGCCTGCACTGCCTTCGATAAAGGCACCAAATAACCAACAGATGATGATCACTTGCACACGGGCATCGGCGCTGATGTTAGTGAAACCTGCGCGGATAGTGTCCATCGCACCTGAATATTTCAGGGTATTCAGTAGGAACACAGCACCAAAAATGATGGTTAAAGGTGTGATGGCTGAAAGCAGTCCTTCGAGGACCGATGCCGCCAGTAATGTGGTATCCATTTGCCAAATAAACACAGCGGCGAGCGCAGTGACTAGCATGGAAATGGGCATAGCCTTTGATGCGGGCATTCTGAGTAATACTAGGAATAGCATTACACTGAGCACAGGCGTCAAGCTGGCGAGGAGTTGAAGTATTGTCATGCTTGCCTCTTCATAAAGTGGTCTGTCTTATTATTGATATTAGAATTTTTCATCTGCCTTCATGTCGACTTCCCAGACCGATAAATCAGCAGTTAATACTGCAATGAGTTATGGTCTCGACATTCTGTGTTGTGTACTAGACGCTATTGTGGGCTTGACTAATATGATCTAGATCATCTTGGCTGCTATATGAAATGCTAATTTACAGTGCTGCGGGACACTTCTCTCAGTGGATTTATCTATCTGTGACAGTGATCACTTAGACGGCTAGGTGTATATCTATTTCGATTATATTAAATTTAAGTTATCGGTATTTTAGTTATTAAAACTAGAGTTATCACTCAAGTTGATGGTCATTATTGCAATTAACTGATCCATTTATTTCATTAATAGGCTGTTATTGGTTTTTTCAGACATTTTTAAGGTGTGATTAAGGTCGCATAGGGTGATGCTGCTGAATTGGCGAAGTTACGCTGATATATTTCAAGTTATTGTTATATTTGGTTAATGTTGCAGTTGGTAGATGGTTTTTTATAGTGATCCAGATCACTTTTTTAAATGGTGGAATTTTCTTGTGATGCATGTCACTTAATTAATTTTACTTTAATATGAAATTAAATAACCGTTATTTAAGTTACTTTCAGTTTATTTGAGCGAACAGCGCGCCTTAAATGTCGATGATATTGGGCTGGAAATGAAAATATTAAAATTAAAAGTCACCGCTTCTAATAGTTTAAGTTGAATTATTGAGAGTACAGGGCAAAATTGAGGCGAAAAGTTTACGTAATAAAGCGAAAGAATGCTGTGCGAACTTTTATCAGACTGGTGAGTGATATTAATTCGCAAATGCGATGGATGAGAATGTCAGCTCGTTTATTTAATCTAATGGGTAGTTCACTCACTATTATCTCAATGAGATCTTCTCGTATTTAGCCGCCGTTTTTTCTGGGGATATAGAAGGAATAAAAAAGAGACGGGAGACGTCTCTTTTATGGGAACTTAGGTAAATTATGGTAATAGGACAAATATGCGCTGGCTTAAAACAACTTGCTGCCCCAGCCTAATTTGGTCCGTAGTACGTGGAAATAATTGTGCCCTTTAGGATGAATTAAGCGTAATCGTTCTGAGCTGCGACGCACTATGATTTCATCGCCCGGTAACACGGCTAAATGCACGTGGCCATCACAGCTGACTTCGAGGTTCTCGCCATTGTCCGGTGACACCACCATTTTAATGGTGCTGCAGGCATCGACGACAATCGGGCGGCACGACAAAGTGTGCGGAAACATAGGCACTAAGATCAAAGCTTGCAAATTAGGCGTCAGGATAGCGCCGCCAGCGGAGAGGGCGTAAGCCGTCGAACCGGTTGGCGTTGACACTATCATGCCGTCGGCACGCTGGCTGTACATGAACTGATCGTCAATATAGACCTCAAACTCAATCATGTGGGCAATTTTACCCGGATGGAGTACGGCTTCGTTGACCGCGGTATTGCTCGCCTTGAGCATACCGTGGCGATAGACTTCGGCTTCGAGTAAGAATCTGTGCTCGGTATCAAACTCACCGTCGAGGACTTTGGCGAGCGCTTCTTCAAAGGCATCGGGCGGCAGGTCGGTTAAGAAGCCCAAATTGCCGCGGTTAACGCCAATCACGCCTAAATCGAAGCGGGCTAATACCCTAGCAGCGCCAAGCATGTTACCGTCACCACCGACGACTATCGCTAAGTCGCAGCGCGCGCCAATTTCTAGTAAATCGACCGCCTCGATATTGGGCCCTAACTCGGCAGCAACACGCTCTTCCACTAAGACTTCAAAGCCTTGCATTGTCAGCCAATGATGCAGACGTTTTAAGGTTTGGTTGGTCCCTTGGTGATGAGGTTTGCCGATAAGGCCGATAGTATGAAACTTTGTGGTCATATTTATGCTAGATCTGGCCTTAGGCCTTGAAACGTCAAAATTGATCCCCATAATATGCCCAGAGTATTTCAGAAACAAAGCATTTTTAGCTGGAGTGAAAATGAGCAACGAATCGATTAAAGCAGAACAGGATCTGATCCAAGAGGGTGTAGAGTCTGAAGTATCTACCGCAGAAGCAAGTCTGATCGATGAGCTTACCCAGGCCAATTTCCGTATTGAAGAGCTGGAACAGTTACTCGCTGAAGCTTTGGCGAAAGTTGAAGAGCAGAAGGATTCAGTCATCCGCGCCGCAGCCGAAGTCGATAATATTCGTCGTCGTGCAGCAATGGATGTGGAAAAGGCGAACAAGTTTGCCTTGGAAAAGTTCGCCAATGAACTGTTGCCAGTACTTGATAACATGGAGCGCGCATTGATGGGGACTAACCCAGAAGATGAAGCGACTAAATCGATTTATCAAGGTGTTGAGTTAACTCAAAAAAGCTTACTCACTGCGGTGGCTAAATTTGGTGTTAAGCAAATTGATCCACAAGGTCAGTCATTTAACCCCGATCAACATCAAGCGATTGGCATGCAGCCAAGCGCTGAGTTCCCTGCGAACACTGTGATGTTGGTGATGCAAAAGGGTTATGAGCTGAACAGTCGCTTGCTGCGCCCTGCTATGGTAATGGTGTCACAGGGTGGCCCTAACCAAGAAAGCGCAACAATAGATATCGAAGCTTAAGCTTTATTGGATCAGCCGCTGTTATAACAGACAGCAACAAAAAAGGACTGCAATTGCAGTCCTTTTTTTATGGGCGGAATATGTGCAGAATTTGTATTGGTAGGATTGAGCACCTTATCTAGATAAGCAAGTTCTAACTATTCCGCCAATTATTGAGCTATTTATTGTGCTAGATAAGCATTGATTTGTGCCAGTATACCTTCGGCATCCAGTTGTAAATCATGGGTGACTTCCTCTGGCGAGCCATGTTTGATGAATTCATCTGGCAAACCAATTTGAAGCACGGCTTTAGGCATTCGCAGCTTTTGAAGCTGCTCAAGCACGCCAGCACCAGCGCCGCCCATAATGGCGTTTTCTTCCACTGTGACTAGCACTTCGTGGGTTTGCGCCATCTCTTTGACCAAATCAACATCAAGTGGTTTCACAAAGCGCATATCGACAACCGTTGCATCTAAGCTTTCGGCTGCGGTTAGTGATGAGGCTAACAAGGTGCCAAAGTTGAGTATGGCAATGCGCTTACCCACACGTTTGATCACGCCTTTACCAATCGGTAATGCCGTCATCGCTTCGACTTGCGTCGCTCCCGTGGCACAGCCCCTTGGATAACGCACTGCACTTGGGCCTGCATCATAGCAATAGCCGGTGTAGAGCATTTGACGACATTCATTTTCGTCCGACGGCGCCATGATCACCATGTTGGGAATGCAACGCATAAAGCTTAAATCGAATGCACCTTGGTGAGTTGGACCATCGGCACCAACGATACCGCCGCGATCGATAGCGAACAATACTGGTAATTGTTGCAGTGCCACATCATGAATAAGCTGATCGTAGGCGCGTTGCAGGAAGGTCGAGTAAATCGCCACCACAGGCTTAAAGCCTTCACAGGCAAAACCTGCTGATAGGGTGACAGCATGCTGTTCGGCAATCGCCGCATCGAAATATTGTTTCGGGAAACGCTGGGAAAACTCCACCATGCCCGAGCCTTCGCGCATCGCAGGCGTAATCGCTAACACTTTCTCATCTTGCTCGGCGATGTCGCATAGCCATTTACCAAAGACTTGAGAAAAGGTCGGCAAACCGGGTTTGGTGGCAGGCTTTTTAAACAGCGACGGGTCAAACTTAGGCACCGCATGCCAACCGATAGGATCTTTTTCAGCAGGTTCATAACCACGACCTTTCTTCGTCATGATGTGCAGCACCTGTGGACCTTTAAGATTGCGCATATTACGCATGGTCTCGACCAGAGCATCAACATCGTGGCCGTCGATAGGACCGATATAGTTGAAACCTAACTCTTCAAATAGGGTGCCAGGAACGACCATGCCTTTGAGGTGTTCCTCAGTGCGTTTGGCCATTTCTTTGATGACGGGCATGCCTTTCAACACTTTCTTGCCACCTTCGCGCAGCGTAGTGTAGAAACGGCCTGACATCAGTTGTGCTAAATGGTTATTGAGGGCGCCGACATTTTCAGAGATCGACATTTCGTTGTCGTTCAACACCACGAGCATGTCATTGTGCAAGTCGCCAGCGTGGTTCATGGCTTCAAACACCATGCCGCCTGTCATAGCGCCATCGCCGATCACGGCAACGACTTTACGACCCGCTTGCTCTTTTTCTGCGGCAATCGCCATCGCCAGTGCGGCGCTGATAGACGTACCTGAATGCCCAACGCTGAAAGTGTCGTATTCACTTTCTTCACGCCATGGGAAAGGATGCAAACCATCTTTTTGTCTAATGGTGTGCATCTTGTTACGACGACCCGTGAGAATTTTATGGGGATAAGCCTGATGGCCCACATCCCAAATCAGCCGATCAAAAGGGGTGTTGTAGACATAGTGCAGCGCAACAGTGAGTTCCACTGTGCCGAGCCCAGAGGCAAAATGTCCGCTGGATATGCCAACAGACTTAAGAAGGAACTCGCGCAGTTCGTCGGCTACTTGTGGTAAAAGTGCCTGAGGAAGCTGGCGGAGTTCATTAGGGGTGTTGGCCTGCGCCAACACGGGAAACTGAGAAATGTCCAAACTCATAGCGAGATACTTCGACTCTTATTATATTCTTCGCTCAATGATATAGCGGGCGAAGTCTGCAATTAACTGGCTATTGTATGGCAATTTAGCCAGCGCTGATAGTGCCTCTTGGATCAGTTGTTTGGCGGTGTCTTGTGCACCTTGTAGTCCAAGTAGTTGTGGAAACGTACTCTTATTCGATTCAGTATCAGAGCCTTGCGGCTTACCGAGTTCTTCGGTGGTGGCTACGATGTCGAGGATATCGTCTTGTACTTGGAAGGCGAGTCCGACCGCACGGGCAAAATCCATCATAGCAGCATACTGATCTTTTGGCGCGTTCGCGGCGATTAACGCTAACTCAACAGCGCAGCTGATAAGGGCGCCCGTTTTCATATTATGTAACTGAGTTAATGCTTTAAGATCAATATGTTTATCTGTTGAGGCTAAGTCTATCGCTTGGCCGCCACACATGCCACGATAACCTGAGGCTTTTGCTAATACTCTGACCATAGCGATATGTTGCTCGCTGCTGATCCCAGCTACCGCTTCGGTGACAATTTCAAAGGCTAAGGTCTGCAGTGCATCCCCCGCTAAAATGGCGGTCGCTTCATCAAAAGCGATATGCACTGTGGGCTGACCACGGCGCAGTTCATCATCATCCATGGCGGGTAAATCGTCGTGGATCAATGAATAAGCATGGATACATTCAATGGCTGCGGCGCAAGCATCTAATTTTTCGAGCTCGACCCCAAACATGCGTCCGACACTGTATACAAGGAAAGGTCGAATGCGTTTGCCACCCAATAAGGCGCCGTAAGTCATGGCGGCTTTTAATTGGGGAGCAGTATCTTCAAGCGTACTAAAACGCTGTTTTAATTGATTATCAACCCGTTGTTGATATTTTTGAATGGCACTGACTAACACGCTTATTCGCCCTCAACGGCATAGGGGGATAGGGGCGCATTTTCATCTTGTTTCAGTAAAATGGCCACTTTTTGTTGGGCTTGTTCGAGTTTTGCTTGGCTATTTCGAACCAGATTGATGCCACGTTCAAATTGTTTTAACGCGTCATCGAGAGAGATATCGCCTTGTTCTAGATCGGCAACAATGCGCTCAAGTTCGCCAAGGGATTCTTCAAAACTGAGATTTTCGGGTTTCTTCGCCACGTTTATGCTTCCTTTGATTTAGCGGACACAAGGTATATCAGGGCGGCTTTAGGGTCAAATTCAGACTAAAGATATTTGCTCAATAGCACGCTTTGTTACTGAAATTTTTTCAGAAAATATAAATTGTCGCTAAACTTGCTTAGTGTGTGTCCGATAACTGACAATAGTATCATCATTTGTATGGTAATTTTTAACTGGATAGACAAGACTCGCATGTGTGTCGGTGGGATTATCTTACTCAGTGGAACAACTGAGTGTTATTGCTTACCTAGGGTAAGTATTATGTCGTTTATTACGAAAATTGAGGAGCCGTTGTGGATTTAGCAACAGTAATTGGAATTGTGGGTGCCTTTGGTTTTATCCTCGGGGCAATGGCCACCAGCGGCGGTTTAATGATTTTCGTTGATGTACCCTCGATTCTTATTGTTTTCGGTGGGTCCTTCTTCGTAGTGATGATGAAGTTCAATCTTAAACAGTTTTTTAGTGCGGTAAAAATCGCCGCCAAAGCGTTTATTTTTAAGATTGATAAGCCAGAAGATTTGATTGAACAGTCCGTGACTATGGCTGATGCCGCCCGTAAAGGCGGTTTTTTAGCCTTAGAAGAAGCGCAGATTACTAACAGCTTTATGCAAAAAGCCGTCGACATGCTTGTTGATGGTCACGATGGTGAAGTGGTGCGCGCTGCCTTAGAGAAGGATATCGGCCTGACCGAAGAGCGCCATCGTACAGGGATCGGCATTTTTAGAGCGTTTGGTGACGTAGGTCCGGCAATGGGCATGATTGGTACGCTGGTGGGTCTTGTGGCCATGCTGTCAAACATGTCAGATCCTAAATCCATCGGCCCCTCGATGGCGGTGGCCTTGTTAACCACCTTATACGGCGCTATGGTCGCCAACATGGTTTGTCTTCCTATCGCGGATAAGTTAACGCTTAGGATGGGCGAAGAAATGCTGAACCGTAATTTGATTATGGATGCGGTGTTGGCGATTCAAGACGGACAAAACCCACGGGTGATTGAAGGCTTCTTGAAAAATTATCTGGCTGAGAAAAATCGCAAAATAGATACAACGGACGGAGAGTAGCCCATGGCTAAGGCTAAGTGCAACTGTCCACCGGCCGGAGCACCGATGTGGTTGGCGACCTTTGCTGACTTGATGTCGCTGTTGATGTGTTTCTTCGTGTTGTTATTGTCATTTTCCGAAATGGACGTAATGAAGTTTAAGCAGATCGCGGGCTCAATGAAGTATGCCTTTGGTGTGCAAAATAAGGTGGAAGTCAAAGATATCCCGAAAGGGACGTCTGTTATTGCCTTAGAATTTAGACCCGGCCGTCCCGATCCCACGCCGATTGAAATTATTAACCAGCAAACCAATGAAATGACGGAACCTGTATTGGATTATCAAGCGGGTGAAGACGACAGTGCTGGCGGCGTTCAGCAGCAAAGTGGTTCTCAGCGTGGTGGTGAAGCCACTGCAACAGCGCAGGAAGTGGCCGATGCGGTTAAAGCCGAAGCGGCAGCGGCACAGGATAAGATCAATCAAGAAGTGAAGAAGATGGCGCAGGAGCTCAATAAAGAGATCACCGATGGTGCGATTGAAATTGAGTCCTTAGGTCAGCAGATTATTATCCGTATCCGTGAGAAGGGTGCATTTGCCTCTGGTTCAGGCTTCCTTCAACCACGATTTAAGCCTGTGGTGCGATCTGTTGGCGAACTGCTAAAAGATGTGCCGGGGATTATTACCGTATCGGGTTACACGGATGACATGCAAATCAGCGATGAGCTTTATAGCTCTAACTGGGATTTATCCAGTAAACGCGCTGTGGCTGTGGCCCACGAGTTAGTGCAAGTCAAAGGCTTTGATTCTAAACGGATGAAAGTGGTGGGCATGGCGTCTAATAACCCGATAGTGCCAAACGATTCACCGGAGAATCGTGCCCGTAACCGCAGGGTGGAAATTGCCATTGAGCAAGGTAAAGCGAAGGAATCTGATGAAATTCAGGTTGGTAATTCGCCTTAGGTAGCTTGGTACTCACTGCATCTAAAGCCGCAATCCTGTTGCGGCTTTTTTATTGGGCTAAGGTGGACTTTTCCCTTTTTTACTAACGCGTTATGCACCAAAGCGCTGTGGTTGGTTTAAATCCATTTGGGCTTTGCGCCAATCGCAGAGAGTGTGTTATCCCTAAGCTTCCTTCAAGCTTACCTCAACGACTTGTCTCAAATCATTCATTTCAAGCCACTCATTTGAAGCAGGGCAATTCAAACTAAGCGAATAGGCTTTAGTGACATTATTCCAACCGAATTCGCTTAAAAATCCCGTCGTGACTTAATCACTAATCCGCCATTAATCCGCCATGAATGTGGCTTGTGTGGCTGTTTGCGATGCGCGCTGAAACTCGCATTTTTAGGTCGCTTGGGTATATAATCCCCCGATTATTCTTTTAACCAATTTTGCTGTTTTAAAATTGCCCGCGGAAATCCCATGAAGTTTATTGTAAAGCTGTACCCAGAAATCATGATGAAGAGCAAACCCGTAAGGATGCGCTTCACCAAAATGCTTGAAACCAACATACGTAATGTGCTCAAAAAAGTCGACGAAGACGCTAAAGTTCAACGTCAGTGGGACCGCATTATGGTTATGGTACCAAAGGATAAGCCTGAATTGGCCCAAGCCTTCGGTGAGCGTCTGGCGTGTATTCCTGGCATTGCCCACGTAGTGCAAGTGGATGAGTACAGCTTTGAATCTGTGGACGATATTTATCAGCAAGTCTTGCCTGTTTACCGTGACCAACTCGCGGGTAAAACCTTCTGCGTGCGAGTGAAGCGCACTGGCGATCACGATTTTAATTCTATCGAAGTGGAGCGTTACGTCGGCGGCGGCTTAAATCAGTTTACCGATGCTTTAGGTGTGCGTTTAAAGAATCCCGATATTACCGTTAACCTTGAAATTGAACGCGATAATCTTTACATGGTCACTAAGCGTATTGAAGGCTTAGGTGGTTTCCCGATGGCGACACAGGAAGATGTGTTGTCTTTGATTTCAGGTGGTTTTGACTCCGGTGTGTCTAGCTATCAATTTATCAAAAAGGGCGCGCGTACCCATTACTGCTTCTTCAATCTGGGCGGTGCGCAGCATGAAATTGGCGTGAAGCAAGTGGCTTATCATTTGTGGAAAACCTACGGCGAATCCCACAAGGTGAAGTTTATCTCTGTGCCTTTTGAGCCTGTTGTTGCTGAGATTTTAGAGCGTATCGATAACGGTCAAATGGGCGTAGTGCTCAAGCGTATGATGATGCGCACTGCGGCGCGTATTGCCGACCGTATGGGCATTCAAGCCTTGGTGACCGGTGAAAGTTTAGGCCAAGTCTCTAGCCAAACGCTGACCAACTTAAACGTGATTGACCGCTGTACTGAGCTGCTGATTTTACGTCCGCTGATTGCCATGGATAAACAAGACATTATCAACGAGAGCCGTAAAATCGGCACCGAAGATTTTGCCAAGTCGATGCCTGAATATTGCGGCGTGATTTCGCAAAAGCCAACGGTTAAAGCGGTATTAACTAAAGTAGAAGCGGAAGAGAAAAAGTTCTCTGAAGATTTGATCGATCAAATCATCGCCCAGTCTGTCACTATTGATATCAGGGAGATCGCAGAACAAATGGATACTCGGATTACTGAGACTGAAACGGTCGCCAGTATTGATACCAACCAAGTGGTCATTGATATTCGCGCCCCTGAAGAAGAGGAAAGCAAACCGTTGCAAATTGAAGGTATTGAGATTAAACGTATCCCATTCTTCAAGTTAGCGACTCAATTTGCCGATCTCGATAAGCAAAAAACCTATTTGCTGTATTGTGAGCGTGGGGTGATGAGTAAATTGCAGGCATTGTATTTAATCGAGCAAGGCTACACTAACGTCAAAGTGTATCGCCCATAAATCCATGTAAACTTGCCCACTGACATGTCTTGTCAGTGGGAAGTGCCCATAGATCTTGAATACAAAAAAGCCGCATATTAATGCGGCTTTTTCTTTTAGTCTTCATGGTGAAAACCTGAATTGGTGTTGTCTTATAAGCTGTTAGGCTTAACGACTTGCTGATTTGATGCGACATCATCTGCGGCAATCAATAGCGTGGCTTCTTGCAGCACTTCTTGGTGCATTTTATTCATTGCAGCGGTTAAGTCTGCAGTGATACTGGCTTGTAAGTCGCTAGTATCGATGACGATTTCGTCAACGAGTACATTAGCACTGGCATTTAAGCTGAGTGCTGAAATTATCGCTAACGCAAACGCTGATTTTAAATTAAACATAGTCGCCTCCGGGCTGACAAATTAACGCTGTCAGACATTCCCATCACCAACTTTGAGATTGTCCAACTAGGGTGTTTCATAGATATAAGTGTTTCGTGGATACCGCTGTTTCAATGGCGCAAAATTTAACCAAAATCACTGGCCTTTACAAACGATTAAATGTAACAATACGGATTAGAAAAACTAATTAAAAAACGAGACTGAGATCACTATGTCCAGACGATTACCACCGCTTAATGCGGTTAAAGCATTTGAGGCAGCCGCGCGGCATTTGAGCTTTACGCGCGCAGCAGAAGAATTGTTTGTTACGCAGGCTGCGGTGAGCCATCAAATAAAGGCATTAGAAGATTTCCTCGGATTAAAATTATTTCGCCGAAAGAACCGTTCTTTGCTTTTAACCGAAGAAGGGCAGAGCTACTTCCTCGACATCAAAGACATCTTTATTCAACTCGCCGATGCTACCGACCGATTACTCGCCCGCAGCGCGATTGGCTCGCTGACGGTCAGTATGTCGCCCAGTTTTGCAATTCAATGGTTAGTGCCGCGTTTGGCAAAGTTCAGTGAGAAAAATCCCGATATCGACGTGCGTATTAAAGCTGTCGATACCGAAGCCAGCTCATTAACCGATGATGTGGATGTGGCGATTTATTATGGTCTAGGCAATTGGCCTGGCTTACGTGCCGATAAGCTCAGAAACGAAGTGCTCATTCCTGTGTGTTCGCCCATGTTACTCAATGGCCCTAAGCCGCTGTCAAAACCGAGCGATTTAAAATATCACACGCTATTACATGATATGAATCGTCACGATTGGCAGGCGTGGTTTAGACAATGTGGGATTAACGATATTAATGTGAACCAAGGCCCCATCTTCAGTCATTCGTCCTTGGTATTGCAGGCGGCGGCCCATGGTCAAGGCGTGGCTTTAGGTTACAGCGTACTGGCGCGTCCCGATATAAAAGCCGGTCGTCTCGTGTGCCCATTCCAAGAAGTCTTGGTCAGTAAAGATGCTTACTACTTGGTTTGTCAGCAGAATCACGCTGAACTTGGTAAGGTCGTCGCGTTTCGCGAATGGATGTTAGACATGTTTGCTGAGGAGTCGCGCAGTGAGTTGTTGCCCGGATAAGCCAAGTTTTGTATTAGAGGGTGAGCCTGCGAGCACTGTGGTTTTATTGGCCCACGGCGCGGGCGCTAACATGGACTCTGAGTTTATGCAGGCCATGTCGGCGGGGCTTGTGGCTAAGGGCTGCCAAGTGATGCGTTTTAATTTTCCCTATATGCAGGCCAATGCCGTCGATGGTAAACGGCGTCCACCGGACCGCGCGCCTAAATTGCTCGCGTGTTTTACTCAGATGCTCGATATCGCCCATTCACAACCTAAGGTCGAGCGTGTCGTACTGATGGGCAAATCCATGGGCGGGCGTATGGCTGCGCTATTAGCTTGCGATCCTGCGTTAGCTTCGCGCATCGATAGAGTCATTTGTTTAGGTTATCCCTTTGTGCCGCTTAAAGGCGGCGAGCCTAGATTGGAACCTTTGAATGAATGCCAAGTCCCAGTATTAGTCGTACAGGGCGAGCGGGATAAGTTTGGTGGCAAAGAGCAGATCCCAAATTGGCCCTTGAAAGCTGAGATAGGATTGGCTTGGATAACCGATGGCGATCATAGTTTTGTCCCAAGAAAGTCGTCAGGCACCACTGAAGCGGCTAACCTTGCACGTGCCATTGATTTATCTAGCGATTTTATTGGTTAGCTTAATGTTGAGCGAATGAATGTTGAATGAGTTAAGCCCATTCCAGCAGGAGAGTTAAATGCGTAAAGGTCTATTGTTACTCGCCGCCGTGAGCGGATTTTTAGCCGTCGCCTTAGGGGCTTTTGGTGCCCATGGTTTAAAAGCAGTTGCGCCACCGGATTTGATTGACGTGTTTAATCTTGGGGTGCAATACCATTTCTACCATACCTTCGCCTTAATCATGGTTGCCTTTTCGGGCCAATGGTTAACCTCACGTTTATTGGATTGGTCGGCGTATTTGTTTATTGCAGGCATAGTGTTGTTTTCTGGCTCGTTATACGGACTGGCATTGTTCGGCACTAAGTGGCTGGGCCCTGTTACGCCGATGGGCGGTGGGTGTTTCTTACTCGGCTGGTTATTATTTGCTGCCGCGGTATGGCGCCATAAAGTGATCGACGGTCACGAGTCTTAATCTCGAACGTTAAGTGTGAGTTAACAGGCTTAGGGCGCACCTAAGCCTTTTTTATTTCTCCAATCGCAATTCAAGGTTCCGCTGTAGGCAAATAGGGCATTTGTGGATTGAAATTGGTATACTGACGCCCAAATCGATAGTCAGCCAATGCTTTGGCTTGGATTTCTCAGGGATCCCCATGAAAAACCTATTTTTATTTTGCCGCGCAGGCTTTGAAAAAGAATGCGCTGCAGAAATCCAACAGCGAGCCGGTGAGCTCAATGTGGGCGGCTTTGTTAAGGCCAACAATAACGACGCCTATGTCGTGTACCAATGTTTTGAAGATGACGCCGCAGATACGTTAGTGAAACAACTGCCTTTAGATTCGCTCATTTTCGCTCGCCAGATGTTTGCTGCCAGCGACTTGTTAGTCGACTTGCCTGAAAACGACAGAATTAGCCCAATCGTGGCGGCACTCAGTGAAGTCAGCAAAGCGGGTGAAGTGCGGGTTGAAACGCCAGATACTAACGAAGCGAAAGAGCTATCGGCTTTTTGCCGTAAGTTCACTGTGCCTTTACGCCAGCATTTGAAAAAATCTGGCAGTTTGCTCGCGCAGGAAAATCCAAAACGTCCGATTATCCACGTGTGTTTTATCGGACCCGGCCGTGCCTATGTGGGTTATTCCTACAGCAATAACAGCTCGCCACACTTTATGGGTATTCCACGTCTGAAAATGGCGGCGGATGCTCCGAGTCGTTCTAGCCTAAAACTCGATGAGGCCTTTGGCCAGTTCGTGCCGAAGGAAGAGCAAGAAGAGCGTATTCGCAGTGGCATGAATTCAGTGGATTTGGGCGCTTGCCCAGGTGGCTGGACTTATCAACTGGTGCGTCGTGGCATGTTTGTCTCGGCTGTTGATAATGGTCCCATGGATGAGAAACTCATGGAAACGGGCCAAGTGAAACATTACCGTGAAGACGGTTTCCGTTTCGAGCCACAGCGCAAAAACATCTATTGGCTAGTGTGCGACATGGTTGAGAAACCAGCGCGCGTTGCCGAACTGATTGAAGCCTGGGCAATTAACGGTTGGTTTAAGGAAGCGATTTTCAACCTTAAATTGCCGATGAAGAGCCGCTATAAAGAAGTCACTGCCATTCTTGAGACCATGCAGACCATTCTTAAAGAGAACGGCGTGACTGATTTTAAAGTGCAGTGTAAGCATCTTTATCACGACCGTGATGAAGTGACTGTGCATTTATGGCTGCGTCCTAATACCGCGTGGAATTAATTCCTGCGATAACTCTGCAGTGATATTGCCGTCGTTACTCGCGTACGTTACTTAGGTACGCTAATACGGTAATCGTCAGGCGGGTTTAAAAGCCAGATAACAAAAAGCCCCAAAGGAAACTTCGGGGCTTTTTCGTATTTACTCATTTGAGTTTCAAACGCTTACTTCTTATGAAGCTGAAGCTTGAACAAGCGCGTTATAGACTCGTCTTAAACGCGCTCAGCATTGAGATCATAGACGCTCAAGAACCGCTTGAGTGAAGTCAGTCGTGCCGTGAGTGCCGCCTAAATCGCGAGTGGTACGGTCGCCTTCTTCGATCACTGCAGATACCGCTTTACGGATTTGCTCAGCTTTGTCAGCCATACCTAAATATTCCAGCATCTGGATAGAGGCTAAAATTACTGAGGTTGGGTTCGCGAGGTTTTTACCAGCGATATCCGGTGCACTACCGTGAACGGCTTCGAAAATCGCAGCATCACGGCCAATGTTTGCGCCTGGTGCCATACCTAAACCACCGACTAAACCGGCACATAGATCCGATAAAATGTCACCGAACAGGTTGGTCGTTACGATCACATCGAAGTTTTCTGGGTTCATCACTAACTTCATGCACGTTGCATCGACGATCATTTCTTCAGTCTTGATGTCTGGGTAACGTAGGCTCACTTCACGGGCCACTTTCAGGAACAGGCCTGATGTTGACTTCATGATGTTGGCTTTGTGCACGATAGTGACTTTCTTACGGTTTTCTTTGCGAGCTAGTTCGTAGGCAAAAGTGGCGATTTGCTCGGCACCTTGGCGAGTCACGATACTGGTCGCTTCTGCCGTTAAACCATCTTCAGACACTTTTTGGCCATAGCCAGAATACATGCCTTCAGTGTTTTCGCGCACAGTGATGATATCGATATTTTCGTAACGAGCTTGAGTGCCTTTGAACGAAATCACTGGGCGTACGTTAGCGTACAGGCCGAATTTTTTACGTAAAGTCACGTTGATAGAGGTAAAGCCTTCACCTACTGGCGTCGTCAGTGGACCTTTTAGCGTGATACGATTTTTTTCGATTAATTCTAAGGTGCGTTGTGGCAGTAATTCGCCTTGCTTTTCGAGTGCAGTCAGGCCAGCATCGGCAAATTCATATTCAAAATCACAGCCCGCTTTATCGAGAATTTTTAAGGCTGAATCAATAATACTTGGGCCAATTCCATCACCTGGAATTACGGTTATCGTTCTTTTTGACATGGAGAAGTCCTTCCACGGTTCGTCGTTACTGCAATTGTCTGCCCCAGCGTTAACTGGATAGCAGGACTATGAATTTGGTATTTTTTCTGTCTATTATTTTAACCATCTTTGGTCAAACTTCACAGGAAATAGTGAGCAATATCACGATTTTTTATGTGGTATAACTTGTAAAAATACTGGGTTATCACCATGATGGAGAGCCAATGGTTAAAAAAGTCTACTTTAGTCTAACAAATATATAAAAGAGGAAGACATTGAAGTTAATCCCTATCACATCTCTGGTGCTGTTATCCCTTGGAATATTGCCAGCAGTGCAGGCTGATACCAGCACTAAACCGCTCACCCTCACAGACATCATGCACTTTGAATCCCTTGAAAAGCCGATTATCGCAGATAAGGGCCAAGTCATCGCGGTCGAGTCTGCGCCCGATCGCGGGGATAGTCACGTCATTGTGAAAAATGTGCTATCGCAGCAAAGTTATCAAATCGCGGGTGGGTCAGATCCTTTAGTGAGTCACGATGGCCGCTTTGTTGCTGTGGTGGTCAAACCGAGTTTGCTCACGCGTGAAACGAGTGATGCCAAGGCGAAGAAAAAACTCAAATCTGACATGGTATTACTCGATACCCAAACGGGCACTCAAACCCGCTTTGAGCGCGTGAAGGAATTCGTGTTCAGTGATGACGGTAAGCATTTGGCAATGTGGTTTGAGGCCGATGAAGAGTCCAAAAAAGATGCTGAGCCTAAAGCCAGCGAAAAACTCGCTGAAGCAGGCACACAAACTCCTGCTAAAGCTGATAAGCCAAAGGTTGATAAGTTTGACCAAGGCCGCCGTTTTACTTTGCTTAGTTTAGACGGTCAAGCCCAGCGCATCGATGTTGAGCAAGTGACTGGTTATGTGTTTGATAAGGCGAGCCGCCGACTTGCGTTAGCGGTGAACGATATCGTCAATAAACAGCATCAATTGCAATTAGTGGATTTACATACCCACCAAAAAACTGTCGTTTTTGATTCGCCTAGCCAACAGGTTGGTGCGTTAGCGCTGGCTAAAAATGGTCGTTGGCTGGCGTTTACGCAGGGCAAAGATAGCGAGTTGCCCTATGGTCGCAGCTATCAGTTATCGTTGGTCGATTTGCAATCGGGTAAAATCAGTAAAACTCCTGAGTCACCCGAGTGGAAACTTAATCGCTACACAAGTTTACGCTTCTCATTGGACAGCGAACGGCTGTTCTTCGGTCGCGTGCCAGAGGTGAGCCAGCAGCTTAGTTTGCAGAAAATCACCGAAGAAAAAGACCTGTTCAATACAGATATTGTTACCGGACAGCGCGGGCTTAAGGTGTGGCATGGTGACGACCCACGGATTAAACCTCACGAAATCAAGCAATATGAGGATGAGCAAAAGCGCACTTACCTTGCTGTATTACATTTAGGCTCAAATAACGTGGTGCAGCTTGGCGATAAAACCGTGCCAGATGTGACCATTTCACAACATAAGCGCTTTATGTTGGCGAGTTCAGATTTGCCCTATCGTAAGATGGCGACGTGGGCTGGCTTCTATCAAGACTATTATCTGGTCGACATTAACACTGGCAGTAAGGTACCTTTTTTGACTCAGCAGCCGAGCGATGCCGAGCCAAGTTTGTCGGGTAACGGCAAGTATGTGGCTTATTATCAGCAAGGTAATGTGTATCTTTATGATATTGCTGAGGCTCATCGCACTAATCTGACAAGATCATTAAAGGTTAGCTTTGCCGATGAAGACCATGACTATCCATCGAGCGCGCCGGGATACGGTTTTGGCCCTTGGCTGAAAGATGACGCTGGGTTCTTGGTTTACGATAAATACGATGTCTGGCAGTTTAATACTGAATCTAAGGCGGGTTTTGCCTTAACCGCAGGTAAAGGGCGCACCCAGAAAATCCAATATCGTCTTGAGGGCTTAGTCGATAATCCCGATGAGCCGACCGAACTTGCCTATAACGCCACTGTGTTACTCCACGGTTATAGCGATAAAACTAAGGGTGATGGCTTCTACCAAGCGACGCTCGGCGCAGCGGGCGTGAAGACGCTGATGCAAGGCGAGTATAAATTGACTGTGTTAGGCCGCAGCAAAGACGCTGATACTATTGTGTTTTCTAAGGAGCGTTTCGATTTATTCCCTGACTTGTATACAGCTAACTATAGCGCACCGCAAAATGCGCTTAAGCAAACGGATTTAGATAAGCAACGTCAAGCCTTTAACTGGAGCCAATCTGAGTTAGTTCACTGGACGAATGGCGATGGTAAGCCGTTAGATGGCGTGCTGATCAAGCCGACCAATTATCAAGCGGGTCAGCGCGTTCCTGTGTTGGTTTATTACTATCGTTTTATGACGGATAGACTGCACGCCTTCCCGCAGATGAACATTAACCACAGGCCTAATTTTGCTTGGTATATCAATAATGGCTATGCGGTGTTCCTGCCTGATATTCGTTTTGAAATTGGTTACCCCGGCGCGAGTTCGGTGCAAGCGCTCACCTCAGGCGTGCAAAAGCTGATTGAGATGGGCATTGCCGATCCCTATGCTATTGGTCTGCAAGGTCATTCTTGGAGTGGTTATCAAACGGCGTTTGCCATCACTCAAACTAAGATGTTTAAGGCGGCGGTCGCGGGTGCGCCAGTATCGAACATGACCAGCGCCTACAGCGGTATTCGCCACGGCACGGGCATTGCGCGTCAGTTCCAATATGAAACCGGACAGAGCCGTATTGGCGCGAGTTTATTTGCCGCGCCACAAAAGTACATTGAAAACTCACCAGTATTTTACGCTGACCGTATTCAAACGCCTTTGATGATCATGTTTGGTGATAAGGACGATGCGGTGCCTTGGGAACAAGGTGTTGAAATGTACTTGGCCATGCGCCGTGCGGGTAAAGATGTGGTGTTCTTACAATATGAGGATGAGCCGCATCACTTGAAAAAGTACCCGAATAAGCTCGATTACAGCATTCGCATGATGCAGTATTTCGACCATTATCTGAAGGGTAAACCCGCGCCAGAATGGCTCAGCAAAGGCGAAGCCTATGTCGAGTACAAGGCTGATGATGAATAAGTGACTGGTTTAGCTTATTGCTATCGCACTGAGTGACCTAGGTATGCTGTCACTAAGACGTTCAGTTGGTTAATTATGAAAATAAAAACGCCACCGATTAGGTGGCGTTTTTATTTAGTTGTCAGTCGTATTTATTTACTGCTCAATGTCTCGTGGGCGGAAGTGAGCACAGTGTCTGTGCCCGCATCGAGGTATTGCTTATAGGTATCTTGACCCCAAGCAATTAACTTATCATTTTCAAAAATAAGCGGGGTACATTCCTCTTTGGTCGTCACACCGTCTGATTTCTCATGGTGAGTGCGATAAAAGAGCACCTGTAACTTGGCTTCCTTGATGGCTTTTGCCTCTGAAAAGTCGGCCTTACCGAGCAATTCTTTTACTGAACCGATATTTTGCCCTAAGGTTAAATCGTTTATCTTCTGGCTGTTATAAGCCTGTCTGTCCTCCCAATTCATGTCTTCTGGCGTTGGTTCATAAACCAGTACAACCACAGCGACAAAGGCGACGTAGGCGGCAAAAATACTACCAATAATTACTGAAACTTTTGATTTCATTTATAGTTATTCCTTTACCTCATTAAATGAGTCACTTAAGCACGTCCATAAAATACGCTTTTGTTGCGCTAAGGTAAATGCGTTAATTGCAACTTTGTATTAACAGAAGTTTAGTCTTGATTGATGGTTTTTTCAGGTGGGGAGTCAATCACGCGAAAGTCTTTCAAGTTGATATTGAGTGGCAGGTCTGTTTGTAACTGCGCCAGCTTATAGCTCAGCCTTGCCATCTCTTTGCCTTCAGCGAGCTTCTTCGCTTGCTTAGCGCCTAGGTTAGATAAGGAGGAGAACAAGGTCGGTAAGCTTCTAAAGGTTTTCAATAACTCGGCGGCCGACTTAGGGCCTATGCCCGCAATACCAGGAATTTTATTACCGCTGTCGCCCGCTAATGCCATCAAGTCGAGAAATTGGCTGCGCTCAACACCAAGCTTTTGTTCCAACGCCGCAATATCAAGATACTGCTGATTAAAGTGATCCCATTGACTAATTTGGCGATGATTAAGCTGACTAAAACCTTTGTCGGTTGACACAATTATGGCTTCACCTTGCGCTTTAGCGGTTTTTATCGCCAGTGTCGCAATCACATCATCGGCCTCCGCGGCGGCATAAATAGAGCCAATGTGCATTGCGGTTAAATGGTCTTGCAGCGCAACTAAACCCTGCGCCAGTGGTTCTGGCATAGGTTTACGACCTTTTTTGTAATCGGGATAAAGCTGTTTACGCCATGAGATTTCATCACCGTCCCACACGATAGCCACATGGGTAGGGCGATGCACCCGCAGCAGTTTAGTGCACGCCGAACTGACGCGCTCTGTGAGGCTTTGCATATCTGTTTCATCGGGGATCGCCGCATAGATGCGGCGAACCAAGTTGAGACCATCGATGATTAAAAACTTGTTCATGGGGTGTCGTTGTTTCGCTCTCTATTTCACTATTTGGTAGCAAGGAATATAAGCGCTTCCGGGAAGCTTCATTCTCTGTTGTTGCACAAATGCACTCAAGAGCTTATCCATCATATCCATGAGTTTAGGATCGCCTTTCAATTGGAAGGGACCATCGCGCTCTATGTGCTTGATTGTTTCCGACTTGACGTTGCCTGCCACTATACCCGAAAACGCTTTGCGCAGGTTGGCGGCAAGCTCGGCTTTGTTGGTTTGGAAGTGCAAGTCCAAGTTTGCCATCACCTCGTGGCTCGGGACAAAAGGTAACTGGAATTCAGATTCAATCTTCAGTGCCCATTGATATTGGTAAGCATCACCCGTTGAGCGGCGATAGGCTTTCACCTGCTCCATGCTTTTCTTCATGATACGCGCCACTTCAGTGGGATTATCTATGATGATTTGATACTTTTTCTGAGCTTCAGGGCCCAAGGTTGAGGCAATAAACTCATCAATTTTGATGAAGTAATCGGCGCTTTCCGTGGGGCCAGTGAGGATCAGCGGGAAAGGGGTTTCTTGATTTTCTTCGTTGAGTAAGATACCTAAGATATAGAGTAATTCTTCCGCCGTGCCAGCACCTCCTGGGAAAATAATAATGCCGTGGCCTAAGCGCACGAAGGCTTCGAGGCGTTTTTCAATATCGGGTAAAATCACCAGTTCATTGACGATTTGATTTGGTGGTTCGGCGGCAATAATACTTGGCTCAGTCAAACCAATATAGCGGGCATTTTTGATCCTTTGTTTGGCATGACCTATAGCCGCGCCTTTCATCGGGCCTTCCATCGCGCCAGGACCACAGCCAGTGCAAATGTCCAATTCCCTTAGGCCAAGTTGATAACCTACCTCGCGGGTATACTGGTATTCGATGGCATTGATGCTGTGTCCGCCCCAACAGACGATGACGTTAGGGTCTTTCATGGGGGCAATCGCCCGCGCGTTACGCAAAATATCAAACACCACATTGGTGATATGGTGGGCGTTGGTCAGATTAATGTGTTTGAGTGAGTCGTATCTGTCGCTGATATAGAGGATGTCGCGTAAGACTGAGAACAGATGTTCTTGAATGCCGGTGATAATCTGGCCATCGACAAAGGCTTGTTCAGGAGGATTGACCAGTTCTAATTTAACTCCGCGTTCACGTTGTAGGACGTGGATATCAAAATCATGGTATTGCTCGAATAGGGCTTTAGAGTTGTCGGTTTTTAAACCCGCAGCAAGTACTGCTAAAGAGCAGTTGCGGTACAGTTGATATAGTGCGCTTTTGGCACTTTTTTTGAGGCGATCAACTTCAAGTTGCGAAAGCTGATCCATGCTGCCCTTAGGGCTGACTTTTACTATCATTTATCACTCCTTCGTCATGACAGGAGTGATTAGAGGAGACGTATAGTGGGGCTCAATTATACGTCAATCACAACCCTGTCTCTGCTTTCGTGTTTTGCTTTATAGAGTGCTGCATCGGCGCGTTCGAAGGTCTCATGTATGAGCTCACTTCCCATAACTTGCGCAGCCCCTATAGATACTGTAACTGTAATTCTCTGATTTTTAAATTTAAATGGAATATTTTTTACTTTCTCGCGCACTCTGTTTAAAAGTTGAGCGATATCAGCAGGTGCGACATCAGGTAATAACAGGACAAATTCTTCGCCGCCATAACGGGCCACAAATTCGGTATCTCGTAGTGAGTTTTTCAATGCCATTGCAATCACCTGCAAGGTTTTATCACCCGTGCTATGGCCAAAGCTGTCGTTGATGGTTTTGAAGTGGTCAATATCGGCAACCGCCACCCAAAGTGGAGATTTATGCCGTTGATAGTTGCGGTATTCCAAATCCATGCGCTCTTCTAACGCGGCACGGTTAGGCAATTGAGTTAAGCTATCGAGCAAGTTGAGTTTTTGTTGTTCAAACAATCGCTCTTTGTAGGTATTGGCCTCATTACTTAATTCATTAAGCTCTTTGCGCATTGTTTCCATTGATTTACGCAGTAAGGCCTGTTCTCTTTGCTCTAAGGCTTCTTTACGGGCCAATGCCGAACGAATGGAGTTAAGTTGCTCAGTTAATTGGGCTTTAAGATCGACGACATCTTCGACATCGATAATGATTTCACCGGCGTTATCGACGCGGGTATTAATCTCACGATTTAACTGGGTCTTGAGTTGGAAGCTGCGTTGATTGTGGTTGTAAGACTCACTGACTACTTCGCGCACTGCGGCTAAGGCATCGTTGAGGGCAAACAAAAACTCTTGCGATGCCGATTTCTCGCGGGCGATGTTATCAAGCAATAAGGCTAAAATGGTTTGGTAGGCTTCGAGCAAGCTATCAACTTCAATCTCATAAGAGAGCACTTCTTTGATCACTAGGACTTGGTCACGCTGATCTTTACGGAACTCGATTTCTGAAATCATCTGCGCCAGTTCGTGGGCTAGCTGCCTGTGCTTAGGCAAGACATCGAGTTTTTCTGATTCGTTAAATTGTAGCTGTAATATGGTTTCGTAGAAGCCGATGATTTGCTTAACTTTAGGAATATATTCCCAAACCGTGTGGAAAGGTTTAGCCAGATCTTGTTTGAAGTAATTAACTTCTTTTTTGAGTTTTTCAGGTGCAGAGTTAACGCGTTGGATTTGACGGATCACCTGTGACAAACCCGTACGACTCTCTTCGAGTTGTACCATCACGTGGTGATATTGGCCTTTTAACAGGCGCTCGACATCGACTAATTCTGGCAACGCCTCATCGACTCGCTCAAACGTATTTAAGTTATGGCGAAGTTTGGCGAGTTTATTATCCAGCTCAAGATTTTGCCCTTTGCAGGCGAGGCTTAAGTGACCAATAAATTGCAGTAATGTCTGTAACTTTGCATTTCTATCTTCATTGACTTCATCGAGGGCAAGTTTGGCCGAATGAAGTTTCTGTTGCAGCAAGGCAAGTTGTGAAACTGTAGCGCTCGAATCCTTCATCCTGAGTATTGTCCTAACTCTGCAAGGCTAAAAAACATGACGATCCTATGTCCAGATTAGCTGTTAACTCATATGATACTAATGTTATAACACTGGGCGTAGAGTGCAAATGCGATTTACCTATGACTCTGTGATTAATTGCTGATATTGATCAAATATTTTCCAGTAATTGCCTATCTTGGTTGTTTTCCCAGCAAGGCCAGCGAATATCTTCTTTATTACCGTTGGTTTCTAATCTGATTAATCCACGCTCAATGCCTTTTTCAAGGTGTAAAAATAGTGGATTGGCAAACAAGCTCAGAGGGACAAAATCGAGCGCTCTAAGGGCAACATAATAATCGTTACTTCCCTCTAAACTGCGGGCACAGGCGAGCGCCATCTGCACGGTTTCGAACTTTAATTTTGCGGCCATTTTAATTTCAGATTTCGCTAACAGTGGCAAGTTGGCAAAACCAAGGCGGAAATGATGGACTATGTGCTGTTGGTCGAGTTTCTGGCGTATTTGGCTGATCACGCTTGTTGGCTCAACGGCTTGGGTGAAGCGCACTGCAAATACCCCTTGGCGTATCACATAGACAGGGGATGCGAGCGCATCGGTTAGATGCGTGGCCAGTTGCGCGGTTACTGCATCACTAAAATATTGGCCATAATCTAGATCGGTCGATAGCTGGGCGGGGAAGGCGATAATCCCTAAAGCTGTTGTAGACGCTTGATGTTGATTATGGCCCAAGTGGGCTAATAGTGCCGCATAGCCTAAGTTATGGGTGAAGGGCTCCTGTAGGCTCAATTGGGTTAATGCGGCGTTTTTTGCCATGATTTTACGGCGATGATGCAGCATATATGCAATCACTAGCAGCAAGAGTCCGGCAATAAGGCAGCAAATGAGCAGTAGCGTGTGAGTGTTGTTGCTTTCTTTCACTGTCTCAACGAGTTTTCCCTGTAGCATGTTGAGCTCAAGTTTAAGCTGTTGCTCTGCAAGGGCAGAGGCCGACACAGGGGAGTCTTTATCAGTCTCGGCAGGCTTTTTACTTAGCTCAATGATACGGGCTTGGGCATCGATGGTTTTTGCTAATTCACCTAATTTTTGCGCCGCCGAGGCGATAAGGGTGAGTGCGGATTTTTGTTCATCGACCAGTTTTAAATCGACCGCGAGTGCTAATGCGATATCGGCATGGGCCATCATCAGCGGCCAATCTTGGTTGGTTTGGGCGATTTCACCAATTAAGAGTTCGTTATAAACTTGATAGTGATGGCTTTGTTTTTCTTTGAATATTTGATTGGCCATCAGTAAATATTTTAGGGCGTTAACATTGTCTTTAATATTTGAGTAGGCTTGTCCTAAATTATGGAAATTAAGCCCTTGTGCGATGTAGTTACCGCGTTTTGCATCTAATTGCTGGGCATTTAGGTAGTAATCAATCGCTTTATGCCAATCCCCTTGTTCGCCATAGACCATAGCGATCACTGTCATACAACTTGAAAGATAAGTGTCATTGCCCATTTTTTTAAATCCAGCCGCGGCTTCATGAGCGTTTTTAAGCGCTTCATCCCACTGCTTTAAATCACGATATACCTTAGAAAGTTGTAATTGCAGATTGGTTTTCATTGATGGGTAATTAGAACGATTGGAGATCCGAATCGCTTCACTATAATGCTGTAATGATTTTGTAAGCTGCTGATTAAAATTGTAATAAAAGCCAAGCCTCGCTTCAGCCGCCGCGATTAAGTAATCGTTTCTGAGTTTATAGGCAATGTCGCGGTATGTGTGGAAGTGCATCAGGGCTGGCACTTCTTGGCGGATTAATAAATGTAAGCCGCCTAAGTGCTCATGAATATTGTGTTTAAGAATCAATGCTTCGATGTCATAGCTGTCGTTGATGCGGGTGTTCGCTTCATTATACAGGCCAATCGCTTCTTGATATTTTTGCTCGGTACGGCCAAGGTAACGCCCATTCAACATGGCGACCATTGCAAGTTCATAGGGCGATTGCGCCGCAGTGGATAAAACTGCAATCAAGCTTTTTGCGTCTTGAAAACCGACCTTGGTTTTCACGTTCGGCTCCATATTCAGCCGAGTCAGCAGATACAAAATCTGTTCAAATTCGGTTGGACTGTAGCCTTGCTCTTGGGCTGCACGTTCAAATTGGTCACGGTTTTGAAACGAAAGGGGGAAGGAAATGGATTGGTTGAGCGCATCATACATTTGTTGTGGCGATTCTCTTAACTCAACTTCATCAGCTTCGAGATCTCGGCTTTGAACGCTAAAAGGTAGTGACAGCAACAAAGTAAATAAAATAACCGTGAGTTTTTGCATTTGAACTGTGATTCCTCATTCCTTAAGTCAAGGAACTTATTTTTTAGCTTTTGTTAGCGCCTAATGAGGATGCTACATCGACTTGTTATACTTGGAAAAATCATAAGAAGCATAATAACAGAAGGAAGCAAGAGTGAAACCCAACAGATTATCAATCTTGATATTAAGTGTATTATTTTCGGGGCAAGTATTGGCCGATGTGAAATATCAAATCGACCTCGTTAAACCCGAGCATCATATCGCCCAAGTGAGTGTGACTTTTCCTGAAGTGAAGACCAGCGATTTTACGGTCAATCTGCCAGTGTGGCGCACGGGTAAATATCAAGTATTGCCTTTGGCCGACGGTGTGCGTTTATTTAGCGCCAAAGACAATCAAGGTCATGAACTCCCATGGAAACGTACGGCGAGCGGTGAATGGCAAGTCGCGCTCACGCAGCCAACCAGCGTGACGGTTAGTTATCAGTTGTATGCCAATGAATTAGGCCAAAGGGTTCGCCATATTGATGCGAGCCACGCGTATTTAGATGCCAGCGGCGTGTTCATGTATAGCCCGCAATTTCGCTCTGAGCCGGTATCGGTTCAATTGAACGTCCCTGAAGCGTGGCAAAGTTACTCGGGTATGGCTTCAGGCACGCCAGCGCATTCTTTCATCGCACCGAATTACGATGTGTTAATTGATTCCCCTATCGAAACCGGTGTGAGCACCCATAAGCAATTCAGTGCTAATGGCAAAAACTATGAGTTAGTATTTTGGGGGGAAGGTAACTATGACGCCGATAAAGTCGTTAAGGATTTAACGGCATTAAGTGCTCAAGCAAAGGCGATTTGGGATGATTATCCCTTTGATCGTTATGTGTATATGGTGCACGCCACTAGCGGCGCCAGTGGCGCGACAGAACATTTAAATTCTACGGTTATCCAACTGCCGCGTTTTAGTTTCCGTGAACGCAAGGATTACCTGCGCTTTATTAGCACAGCATCCCATGAGTTTATCCATACCTGGAACGTAAAGGCCTATCGTCCTGCGGGACTTGTGCCCTATGATTATCAGCATGAAAACATGACGGAATTACTGTGGATGGCCGAAGGCTCTACCAGTTATTTCCAAGGTCAGTTACTGCTGCGTGCTGGGGTGATGACGCCTAAAGAGTTCCTCGAAGACTTAGCTAAACGCGTGGAGAAAAACCAGCTTACTCCAGGGCGTGAAACCCAATCAGTCGCCGAGGCGAGTGCTGGAGAGTGGAGCAGTACGGGCGGCGATTATGCGATTAATCACAGTGTGAATATTTATTCTGAGGGTTACTTAACCTCTTTGGCGTTAGATTTCTCGTTGCTGCAAGATACGAAACTTAAGCATTCATATCGCGATGTGCATCGCCGTTTATATCAAGATCACCGTGTGCCAAAAGGCTATGGTGTTAGCGATGTGCAGCATATCCTCAAAGACTTATCAGGCAAAGATTATGCGCCTTGGTGGCAGGCAAATGTGAATAGCCCGATGAGCTTAGATTTCCCTGAGTTGTTATCGCAGGCTGGGTTAGTTTTGTCCTATGGTAAAGATTCAAAAGCCCAGGCATTTGCCGGCATGACGTTAAGCAGCGCCCATGGTTCTTTAGTGTTAGACCAAGTGCTGCGTAATGGCCCAGCGTGGCAAGCGGGTATCGTCGCGGGGGATGAAGTATTAGCGATTAATGGTCTTAAGGTGACGGCTGCGGGTTTTGATAAGCGCATTAAAGACTTTAAGACTGGCGATAGCATTGAAGTAACATTATTCAGCAACGATAAAATCAAACAAGTTAAGCTCACCCTTAGTGAACAGCAAAGCGGTAAGTTAGTGCTTAAGGGCGATGCGAAAGCGACTAAGCAACAGAAAGCTTTTTTCAAGGCTTGGTTAGGCATTGATTGGCCGTTTGATAATAAAGGTGAGTTAGTGTCTAAAACCAATGACTAAAGCTAAGGGTATTCGACTTGCGATTAAGCCGAATGCCTTAATCTTAGGCGTTTAGCAGATATAAAAAAGGCGCACCCTCATTTAGAAGTTGCGCCTTTTGTTATTTCAACTCGTTCATCCGAGAAGAATATGAGTGAGTCGCTAATTTAGTTTACCTAACTCACTCACTTGGGTTACTCACTTAGCTTAAATTTAGTTCAGCTTAAACTTGCGCTTCTTCGAGTCCACCAAGTGCTGCCACGAGTGCATGCATCAAGGCGACTAACTCGCTGCCCATTAAGGCAAAGTCTGCATCTAAACGTGCCATAGGGTCATCAGTGCCGACTTCATCGTTACCTGCTCTAAATTCTTCTGAGAATTTAAGACGTTTTACGCTGGCATCCGATTGCAATAATAGTGCAATCGATTGGCCGAAATGCAGTGCTAACTTGTGGACTTGCTTGCCTGTTGCGAGGTGAGCTAATACTTCGTCTTCTTTTAAATCCTGCTGCTTGAAACGCACAATACCACCTTCATCCGCTTCGGATTTAAGTTCAGCTTCATCTTGCATTTCAAAAGGTAATGGCGCGCTGCCAAGTTTTAACCATTCGGTTAAATTGGATTCGACTGGCGCTTTAAAGCTCAATGGGATCACTGGCAGACTACCGAGTGCTTTGCGTAGGAGTGCTAACAACTCTTCGGCCTTAGTGGCGCTTGAACTGTCGACAAGGATCATTTCCAGTTCTGGCAAAATCAGTGCGTGAGTCTGGCTGCGGCGCGAGAAAGCGCGTGGCAGTAAACTTGTGATGATTTCATCTTTTAGCGCATCTTTTTCTTTTTTCGCCATCTTACGATTTTCTTCATCTTCAATGAGGGCGACTTTTTCTTCTAGGGCTTCTTTGACGACTTGGCCTGGGAGGATTTTCTCTTCTTTAGTCACACAGATCAGATGGCGATTGTCGGCGCTGTGTACCAAAGAACTGCCTTTTTTGCCTAACGCATTTGAGAAACCAAATTTACTGACATCTTGGCTTGAGCACGGGGAGAAAGTGAAATCGGCCAACGCAGTTTCTAGCGCTTCGGTTTCGACGGCAAAAGGTTTATTGAAACGATAAAGAGTAAGATTTTTAAACCACATAAGAGGCGCTCATTGAAAATTAAAGTGGCAGTTTACGGCATAGTTTGGGCGGGGTAAACCTGTGTTCGACAGCTAATTTCTAGTGGCTAATCAGAATTCATTAAACTGTAACATAAGAATTAACTCGGCTGTAGGCCCCATCTTTACTGGGTTTAGCACCAAGCTTAGCGTCAGCTTTTTTACCTTGCGCACTAAACAGTCACAATTGAAATAAAACTGAAACACATTCATTGCACACTTTCGGTCGTTCCAAACCAATAACCAAGACGAACATAACGTCGAAAGGATTAAATGATGAACGTTTTTTGTAAAACTCTACTTGCTTCTGCGCTAGCTTCTGCAACTCTGGCTTCAGCTTATGCCGCTGAGCCACTGACTGTTTATGGTAAGTTGAATGTCACCGCTCAATCAAATGATGAGAAAGGTGATGCTACAACAACTATTCAAAGTAATGCTTCTCGTTTTGGTGTGAAGGGTAATTTCGAACTGTCTAGCTCGCTGGAAGCGTTCTACACAGTTGAATACGAAGTTGATACAGGTGCTGCGACTAGCGACAACTTTAAAGCTCGTAACCAATTTGTTGGCCTAAAAGGCGCATTCGGTTCGTTCTCAGTTGGTCGTAACGACACGCTGTTAAAAATCTCTCAAGGTAACGTTGACCAATTCAACGATTTATCTGGCGACTTAAAAAGCCTGTTCAAAGGCGACAACCGTTTAGGTCAAACTGCGACTTACTTATCTCCATCAATCAGCGGTTTTGTATTCGGTGCGACTTATGCTGCTGAAGGTGATGCTGACCAACAGGGTCAAGATGGTTTCAGCTTAGCCGCTATGTACGGTGACGCTAAACTGAAAAAATCACCTATCTATGCTGCTATTGCATATGACTCAGATGTGAAAGGTTATGAAATCCTGCGTGCATCGGTTCAAGGTAAAATCGCTAATTTAACTTTAGGCGGTATGTACCAACAACAGGAAGAAACTTATAAAAACGCGCTGCCTGTAACGACCGATAGCGTTAATGGTTACCTGTTCAGTGCCGCTTACGATATCGATGCTGTTACTTTGAAAGCACAATATCAAGACATGGAAGACAAAGGTGATTCATGGTCAGTAGGTGCTGATTATGCACTGGCTAAACCTACTAAAGTCTTCGCTTTCTACACCAATCGTTCGTTAGAAGCGTCTACTGATGATGACAAATATATCGGTGTTGGCTTAGAACACAAATTCTAAATCCAGTATTAAGATTCAATTAAGGAGGCATATTGCCTCCTTTTTTATTGCTATAAACAAACAGTTATATAAACTTATTATGACAAATATTACTACTATATGGCTCAAACGGCGTGCTAATTCATAAATCTGTAATAAAAATGACTAATAATAGCCGTGTTGACATTCACTGACAGAAAATCACTTATGACTGCAAGGATATTGATAGTAGAAGACGAGTTAGCCATCCGCGAGATGCTGACTTTTGTAATGGAACAGCATGGGTTTACGACCTCTGCGGCGGAAGATTTTGATTCGGCCATTGCGCTGCTAAAGGAGCCTTACCCCGATCTGATTTTATTGGATTGGATGTTTCCTGGCGGAAGTGGTATTCAATTGGCGAAACGCTTGAAGCAAGATGAGTTCACGCGTCAAATTCCGATCATCATGTTAACTGCCCGCGGTGAAGAGGAAGATAAAGTCAAAGGTCTCGAAGTCGGCGCCGATGATTACATCACTAAACCTTTCTCCCCTAAAGAACTTGTCGCACGTATTAAGGCCGTATTGCGTCGCAGTGCACCGACTCGTTTAGAAGAAACCATTGATGTGCAGGGCTTAATGCTCGATCCTGTGAGCCACAGGGTGAGCGTAGGTGATACTGTATTAGATATGGGCCCAACCGAATTTCGTTTATTACACTTTTTCATGACCCACCCAGAACGTGTCTACAGCCGCGAACAGCTGCTCGACAATGTGTGGGGAACCAATGTGTATGTTGAAGACAGAACCGTTGACGTGCATATCAGACGCCTTCGTAAAGCCGTTGAAGAGTCTGGTCACGACCGCTTGATCCAAACGGTTCGTGGCGCAGGTTATCGTTTCTCTACACGCATTTAGTGCCGAATAAGTGTTAGGCACAAGTTAGCTTTTAGGCTATCTTGTGCTCCTCTTATTTAGCCTGATGTTTGGGTTTATTTATGTCTGACTCTTATTCAGGGTACCGGTTGTTTACGCGCTTAGCCTTATATCTACTGCTTTGTGCGCTAATAGGTTTATTGGTAGGGAAACTTCTCTGGATACTCTTTATCGGCATGCTAGGGCTGGTTTGCTGGCATTACCGACAATTATCACGGCTTAACTTTTGGTTATGGCGCGATAGGAAACTCACGCCGCCGCAGGGCAGTGGGAGTTGGGAAGGGGTGTTTAACGGCATTTATCGCCTTCAAGGGAAAAATCGTCGACGTGTCGGTCAATTAGCCGCATTGTTGGCGCGATTCCGCCAAGGTGCAGAGGCGTTACCCGATGCCGCTGTGGTGCTCGATTCAGAGCATAATATTCTATGGTGCAACAAGTTAGCGCAGCTTATTCTCGGTTTTGTTTGGCCGCAGGATAATGGCCAGCGTATTGATAACTTGATCCGCCATCCTGATTTTTCCGCTTATATTAAATCCGCACAATACAAAGATCCGCTGGAGTTACCTTCGCCAGTATCGGATAGGCGTTTGCTTGAGATCCGTATCATGGCCTACGGTGATAGGCAGCTACTGTTAATTGCGCGGGATATCACTCGTATACGTCAGCTTGAGGGCATGCGTAAAGAGTTTGTCGCGAATGTGTCACATGAGCTGAAAACGCCGCTCACTGTGCTACAGGGTTACCTTGAAATGATGCAAAGCATGGCGGAACCCGATTCGATGAACGTCAAGCCGCTGGCCTTAATGCAGCAGCAGACGCGGCGAATGCAGTCCATGGTCGAACAGCTATTGATATTATCGCGGATTGAAGATGCGGCCGATATCAACCTCGAACATACAGTGAACATGACGCAACTGATGGAGGTGCTGAAGGAAGAAGCTAAAGCGCTGGCACAAGACAGATACGAGTTGAGCTTCTATTGCGAACCTGGGCTTGATTCCCATGGGAATGAATTGCAGCTTCGAAGCGCTTGTTCTAACTTGATTTCTAATGCGATTCGTTACACTGAACCCGGCGGCAAAATCACAGTGCAGTGGCGCAGTATGGCCACGGGAGCCATCTTTAGCGTAACGGATACGGGCGAAGGCATTGCGCCCCAGCACATAGGTCGATTAACTGAACGTTTTTATCGGGTAGACAGTGCGCGTTCAAGGCAAACCGGTGGCAGTGGTTTAGGTCTTGCGATTGTAAAGCATGCACTTAACCATCATCACAGTGAGCTTAAAATCAGCAGTGAATTGGGTAAAGGCAGTACCTTTAGCTTTGTTATTCCCTTGCATCTTATCGAGCGTAAGAAATAAATTGCTTGATTGAAATATTCGCAATTAATAATAAAAACAGGTCACTATGGCCTGTTTTTTATTTCTAGGGCTACTGAGTTCATTATTAATGACAGAAAAAATCGATATATAACGCATTGTCATCTAAGTGTCACATCACGGACATAGAATTGTCATTGTAGCGATTGATACTGGCTGCGTCTGAAGAAACTTAAGTTACAAATTAGTTAGCTTACTACTGGAGCACATAATGAAACTGAAAAAGCTTGTCGGCGCGATTACCCTAACAGCCGCTGGTGTATTCTCTGCAACTGCGATGGCATCGATTGATCAATCTCTGCCAACCTATGAAAAAGCAAGTGGCGTGTCAGGCAACTTATCATCTGTAGGTTCAGATACGTTAGCCAACATGATGACACTTTGGGCTGAAGAATTTAAACAAATGTACCCTAACGTCAACATCCAGATCCAAGCGGCAGGTTCTTCTACTGCGCCACCAGCGTTGACTGAAGGCACTTCACAATTCGGCCCAATGAGCCGCAAGATGAAGCCTAACGAAATCGAAGCGTTTGAAAAACATTATGGTTATAAGCCAACTGAAATTCGTGTAGCTATCGATGCTTTAGCTGTATTCGTACACAAAGATAACCCAATCAAAGGTTTAAGCGTTGAACAGGTTGATGGTATTTTCTCTTCTACTCACAAATGTGGTAGCAGCGATATCCAACGTTGGGGTGAGTTGGGTTTAGACGGTAACTGGTCTGCTAAAGACGTACAACTTTACGGTCGTAACTCTGTATCAGGTACTTATGGTTACTTTAAAGAGCACGCACTGTGTAAAGGTGACTTTAAAGCTAACGTGAACGAGCAACCTGGTTCTGCATCTGTTGTGCAATCAGTTTCTCAATCTCTAAACGCGATTGGTTACTCAGGTATTGGCTACAAAACCGCTGGTGTTAAAGCAGTGGCAATTGCTAAAAAAGGTAATGAGTTTATCGAAGCAACGGCAGAAAACGCAGCTAACGGTACTTATCCATTATCACGTTACCTATATGTTTACGTGAACAAGCAACCAAATAAAGACTTAGCACCAATGGAAAAAGAATTTATCCGTTACGTGTTGTCTAAGCAAGGCCAGCAAGTCGTTGAAAAAGATGGTTATGTTACTATTCCGAAAAGTGTTGTAGCCAAAGATTTAGAAAAAGTGGGTATCCGCTTGTAAGTTAAACGGCTTGTGACTCAAGGACCTCCTCGGAGGTCCTTTTTGTTTTTTGGGTTTTATCTGAACTGTGTTGTTTGGTCATTTTGTCTGGTAAATGCCAAATCAAAGACATAAAAAAAGCAACCTAAATAGGTTGCTGTAAATTCCAAATCGGAATCTTGGGACGGTTGCGCTAGAAACCATCTAAAGGAGAATGATGATGAACGAAGAAACTCATTGCAAAGATTCGGTTCATAATATCTGACTCAACATCTTTAAATTAGTTCAGAGAAAGTGCGAAATATTTTAAATAATTTTGCATTTGTTTTTTTAAAGAGGTGTGAGCCTCTATTTTTTGCTCGGTTTGTACCTCGCAATTGGCGTCGTAGACTATTGCCCCGCTATTCTTGCATGACGCAAGAGAATCGATTGCAGCTCTGTGAACGCCACCAAAGATGAATTGTTACAAAAACTCGCCGATAAGCTGATCTAAAACTCTGCTACGATTTGCCTCTGAGCAAATGTGCAGTCGATAATAATGGCTAATAATCTGTGATGAGTTATGGCTGTGAGTCGTTATAACAACGGCAAGTTATGCAGTATTGCTCTACAGCTGCGTTCACTATTATGCATACAAACTTCCCCTTTACAATTGAGCCAGAGATAGGGGGCTAGCGCCCATCACCCTGTGCCCAGAACTTGAATATTGAGGCGACAGTGTTACAACCAACTAAGACTAAGAATACCTTAGCGGATGCCACGACTTGGGATTTCACCCGAGATTACCATTCTTTTGCTAATACCGAACAAGTGCAAGTGACCCATGTCTCTTTGGATTTGCAGGTGGATTTTGACGCGCAGCGTCTTTTTGGCAAAGCGACACTGTCCTTGGATTACCTTGAGCTTGATGTAACAGAGCTTTGGCTCGATAGCCGCGATCTCACCATACTCGCGGTTACTGCCGTGCATGCTACTGATACAACGAGTGTTTCGATACCAGAAAATGAAGCACCGCTCGATTTTATACTAAGTGAAGCCAATTCTATTCTCGGGCAAAAAATATGCATCAGTTTGCCAACGTCACCTTGCAAGCAGGTTTGCATTCACTATCACACCTTTCCAGCCGCCCAAGGATTACAGTGGTTAGCGCCTGAGCAAACTGCGGGTAAACAGTTACCTTATCTCTTCAGTCAATCGCAACCGATCAATGCTCGCAGCTGGATCCCATTGCAGGATACGCCTAAGGCGAGAGTGACCTTTGATGCTAAAGTGCAAGTGCCCAAAGGCATGCGCGCAGTGATGAGTGCGATGAATCATCCCGACACACCGCTTAATGGTGTGTTTCACTTTGAGATGGAACGACCTATCCCGACCCATTTAATGGCGCTGGCCGTCGGTGATATTGCCTTTCAAGCGATAGGCCCAAGATGCGGGGTTTATACTGAGCCAAGTATGTTGGCGGCCGCCGCAAAAGAGTTTGAAGATACCGAACATATGCTCGAGGTTGCCGAGTCATTGTTAGGTCCTTATGTGTGGGGCCGTTATGACATGATTATCTTGCCGCCGAGTTTCCCTTTTGGCGGGATGGAAAATCCACGTTTAGCCTTTCTAACGCCTACACTCATCGCCGGCGATAAAAGCTTGGTTTCCACCGTTGCCCATGAGTTAGCGCATTCGTGGACGGGCAATTTAGTCAGTAATGCAACCTGGCGAGATCTCTGGTTAAACGAAGGTTTTACGACTTACTTTACTAACCGTATTGTGGAAGCGGTTTACGGAAAAGAACAAGCAGAGTTGGAGTGGGTGATAGAGTTTGGTCGCTTAACAGAAGAAATGGCGTCTTTGCCTAAGGATAAACAAACCTTGCCCGCCAATGTGCAGCAGGGCGATCCTAACCTTGCCTTTAATCGTTTTACCTATGATAAAGCCTCGATGTTTGTCCATGATCTCGAGCGCAGACTAGGGCGAGTGGCGTTTGATAAATTTTTACGCAATTATGTGGACCATTTTGCCTTTAAGGCGATTACCACCGAAGTGTTTGTAGAATACGCGCAGCAAACCTTACTGCCATTACACTCAGATAAGATCACCGAAGCCGAGCTGTTAACGTGGATTTATGGCGAAGGTTTGCCCGAGGGATATTGCGGACCAACATCCATGAGTTTAGATAAAGTGGATGATGCGCTGGCGTGCTTTATACAGGGAACGGCCGCTAGCCTATTAAGTGTAAAAGATTGGCGAGTACATCATTGGCAGTATTTTTTGACCCAATTACCGGAAGTCATCAGCCAAGTACAACTGATGGATCTGGATGAAACCTTCCAATTTACCCAATCGACTAACGCAGAAATTGCCTGTGATTGGTTTAGGGTGGCGATTCGCAATCATTACGACCCAGTGTTGCCGGCTTTAAGTGCTTATTTAGTGCGTATTGGTCGCGGCAAATTTGTGCGGCCACTTTACGCTGAGCTGCAAATCGCGGGGTATCACACTGAATTAAAAGATATCTATACAAAGGCTCGCGCAGGCTATCATCCTTCAATTCAAGTTCAATTAGACAAGTCGTTAATATTATAGACATTTAGGCGATTATAGATATTTAGGCATGATAGAAATTTAAGTAAAAAAAATGGCAACCTAAGGTTGCCACAAGGAAATCAGTGCGGGATACAAATAGAATTCAGTGCGCTAGCGTGTTTTCTATTGTGCCCCAAAAGGGAGATGATGATGAACGACCAACTAATTAGACTCAATGCGATAAAACAGAAACTGTGTCATTTGAGTAGATGAAACTGTGACTCCACATATTTCATTCCCAAGCTGCATTTAATCTTATCCGTTAATCCTTACCTATACTCAGAGTCGCCATTTTTAATTAAGTTCATCGATATCGCAAAAAAATTCCAAAAAGTTTAAAAAAGATTTTCTGAGGGATAAAAAGCAGTTGAAATGAGCTGCTACATTTATTTTACATATATATCATTGGGATAAAAAAAGGCAACCCAATGGTTGCCTAGTGACCTATTCCTAGGTCAAGGGGGCCGCGCTAGAAGCCCCAGGGAGATGATGAACATGAAAAAGACATTCACTGTTCAATATATTTGAGGGGCTTGTACGGTTAAAGTTCCATAAAAAGTTAAAATAAATCTAAATTTTTATAAAACGCAAAATTTCAAATAGATAGCGAGTAAATTATTTTAGCAAAGCGGCAATTTTACTTTCTAACGCTTCGGGTTTCGTGGTCGATGCAAATCGTTCAATCGCTTCGCCTTGGCGATTAACTAAAAATTTGGTGAAATTCCATTTGATACCTTGAGTACCTAATACACCGGGAGCGGCTTTCTTAAGGTATTGATAAAGTGGATGGGTATGTTCGCCATTCACTTCTATTTTAGAAAATAGTGGAAATGTCACGCCAAAATTCAATTCACAAAAGGCTTGAATACCTTGCTCATCGGCTTTTTCTTGGGCGCCAAATTGATTGCAAGGAAAGCCCAAAATCACTAATCCTTGGTCTTTATATTTTTGATATAACGCTTCTAATCCCTTGTATTGCGGTGTAAATCCACATTCACTGGCGGTATTGACGATTAAGAGAACTTTACCTCGATACTGCTCTAAACTTACCGCGTTGCCTTGAATGTCTGTCGCTGATTGGCTGTATATGTTCGTAGTCATGTTCACCTCCATAGGATCTAAGTCAAACAGCATAAACCTAAAAAAGGTTTTCAGCAATATAGTTGTGCGCAATTTATTTTGTGAGTTTGCTAATTTACTTGATTATCAATATAGTTACAGCAATTTTGTAGCTAAAGAAAAGGGCATCTGTGTGACAGAAAATGACGCAGAATACGAAACAAACATGCAAGCGGACGTGGGGCAGGTTGTTCAACAACTCACTGAAGTTGAAGGCGAAGAACAAGCTGAAGTGTTTAGCGAAATTTTGAATGACTCAGAACCTGGAACTATAGCCTTAGCGCTTGAATCCTTGCCCTTGGATGAGCGTTACGAGCGTTGGCAGCAAGTTGAATTTGCTGACCGAGTGACAGTGTTGAGCTTAATGCGTGCCGATCCGCGCATGGGGATCCTCAAACGGATGCCCGACAATGAAGTGGACTTGCTATTTGCCCAGTTAAGCCCAGAAGATTTAATTGAGTGGAGTGACTATCTCCCTGAAAGTTTTACCGATCGCGCCTTGGCTCAGATGGGCGAGCGTCAGCGACAACGATTCGAGCTTTACGATCAGTACTCTGAGAATGAAATCGGCCGTTATACCGATCATCAAATGTTGGTGCTCAGTGATAAGGCGAGCGTTGCGCAGGCGCAGCGCTTTTTCCGCCGTATCGAACTCGATTGTAACGACAATTTGTTTATCGTTGATGATCAAGATAAGTATCAAGGTACAGTGCGTCGGTATGACATTTTTAAGCATAATCCCGATGAGTTATTGATTTCACTTTTGTCCGAGGATAGCCGTGCGTTATCCGCTGACACGAGTTTATTGGAAGCGGCCGAAGCGATAGAGCACAGCCGCGAAATTGAATTGCCTGTGATCGATGAGTCTGGCGAGTTAATTGGTCGCGTGACGCTGCGAACCGCGACCGCTTTAGTGCGTGAACATTATGAAGCGCAGTTGATGGCAACAGCGGGTATGGATGAGTCCGACGACTTGTTCGCGCCGATTATGAAGGGCGCCCAGCGCCGCGCTGTGTGGCTCGGGATTAATTTGCTGACGGCTTTTCTCGCTTCGGCGACGATTGGCTTATTTGAAAATGTGTTATCCCAAGTGGTCGCGTTAGCGGTATTGATGCCGATTGTGGCTTCTATGGGCGGTATTGCGGGTAGTCAGTCGTTGACGCTGATGATCCGCGGCATGGCTATGGGACAGATTTCAGCGGGTAACTTGTTTTCGTTAATGAAGAACGAACTCGGCATTGGCATAGTTAACGGTTTTTTGTGGGCGATAGTTATAGGTTTAGTCGCGGGCTGGTGGTTCGGTGAAGCGACCATAGGCATAGTGATTGGCTGCGCAATTTTGATTAACATGGCCGTGGCAGCAATTGCTGGTGTGGTCGTGCCTATGGTGCTGCAGAAGTTTAATCAAGATGCGGCGCTGTCGGGTTCAGTGATCTTGACCACAGTGACAGATGTGGTGGGCTTCTTTACTTTCTTAGGTATGGCGACCCTCTTGTATCTGTAGTGCATTGGTATATAAACAGTTATAGCAATAGTGCTCTGTTAGATTTGTAGTTTGAGAGTGAAAGCGAAGTGGGATATGAGTGCACAGCTAAGTGGCGTGCATTCCTCGTATGTTGGCAACATTAACGGTTTAATCTGGATATGAGTGACATTCAGTTTGTAATAAGTGAACAGCCAGAGGAATTAGCGCTGGCGGCACAATTGATTGATGGGCGTGATGATAACGCCCATCCGCTGGACCATCAGGTATTTTTCGATTCTCGTGCGGTGATCTTAGCGAAAACCCTTGAGGGCGAGATAGTCGGTTGCGCTGCGATAAAAGCCGGTAAAAGCACTGTTGGTGAACTGGGTTATCTGGTGGTGTCGTCCCATTATCGACGTCAAGGCATTGCCCAAGGTTTAACGCAAAAACGTATCGAAGTGGCGAAGGCTTTAGGGATCTCGATTTTATACGCCACTATTCGCGCCGAGAATACGTCGAGCCAAGCCAATTTGTTGAAGGCGGGCTTTCAATTTTGGCGTGATTATTTGAGTATCCGCGGCACGGGCAACACAGTGGGTTGGTATTATTTAGCCTTAAGTGCCAATGTCGACGCTGAAGCGATAATGCAGTCTTTAGTGGGTGATCGTATTCAAGCGGTGTAATTGTGCTGTAAGTGAAAAGGCTTAGATCTTCAACTGTTTCGAGTTTGTTTTACATTTGTATATCCATCGCGAAAAATCCCCATTTATACGCAAATAGGCTGATTTTCTTTATTTATTCGGTATGATCCGCGGCTATTACCCACAGTCATTTATTGAGGTGTTTTTATGGCTAAGTTCAGAGTAGCAAGTGTTTTATTATTGAGTGCGGCAGCGCTGCAAGTGAATGCGTCAGAATTTAATCTTGGGTTGAATAACGATGTGGTTTCTACTGAGTTAGAACTGCAATTGAGCAAAGATACTAACGCAGTGTTAGGTTATATCTATGCTGACGAGGGCGGCCATATTGCCCAAGGTGCAATGCACATGACCCATGATGTGGGCGTGCATCACTTTGAAGTTGGCACTAAGTTAAGCCAGCTTTGGTCTGATTATTCTCCAAATGGTAGCGCCATTTCTGTTGGTGGCCGTTATGCGCTATCTATGGGACCTAATATTTCATTACACGCCGCCGCTTACTACGCACCGTCAGTCTTATCGTTTGGTAATGTTGATGGTCAATATGAGCTCGATTCAAAAGTACAATACCGCGTAACGCCAAACATGGCGTTTTATGTTGGTTATCGCAAGATTGCCTATGAGTACGATGATGCGCGCGATTTTACTTTCGAAGATGGCGTGTATATTGGCGGCAAATTCCGCTTCTAAAATCAATCGTTTTATCTCACTGCGTTAATTTAGCAGTCGATGACAAGAGCCGGCCGAGGTCAACTTCGCCGGCTTTTCCATTTTGCTTTTAGCTCGCTGTAGCTGGGCAATATGGATGAGAAAATGACTAATCCGATACCGATTAACATCACTAGGCTGAGTTCTTCATCAAGTATCCACCAGCCGAACAAGGCTGCAAAAATCAATCCGGTATATTCTACAGGCGCCATTTGGCTCGCATCGGCACGTCGATAGGCATGGATGATGAGATAAGTCATACCAATATAAAATAGTCCCAACGTTAATCCCACCTGTGCAACTGGCAAACTAAAATCCGCGCCTTCGTATAAGGTCGCTGGTATCAGAAATATCATCGCAAAGGCATTAGACCAAAAGAGCATAGAGAAAGGATGTTCATGGGTCGAATAGGCCTTTAAAATCAAACTATTCAATGCCGACGTCATGGCACCGAAAATGGCTAAACCTATATACAGGTTAAACTCTGTTGGTTGGCTGATGAGTAAAATGCCAGTAAAGCCAATGATCCCCGCAACTGAGCGTCGATAGCCGATGCGTTCATGTAAAAATAACGCAGAAAGCACCAGAAGTAACAAAGGTGAGGTATAAATCACGGCGGTTACCGTTGCGAGGGGAAGATGCAAAATGGCAAGCATAAAAATGGCATTGCCGAGTCCAATCAATAGGGCGCGGGCAAGATGCACTTTGTAATAAGGGCTTAGTTTGAGATTACCCTGCAAGCGCCACACAAAAGGCAGCACTAGCAAGGTGGCAAAGAGTTGTCTGTAGAGCACCAGTTGGAACACGGGGGCATCATTTTCAAGCAACTTGACCAAGAGGTTGCCACTGGCAATCAGGAGTTGTGCGGCTAAAATCATCAATAGAGGCTGCATAGGATCCCAGCAAAAAATAAGTCAGTATTAAGTTGTATTTTGGATTTCAGGCCACGGTTTGGACTTTGAGACTAAAATTGCTCCATACGGCATGGGATATTCGACTAATTTAGCCTAACTGATTGTAAAAAACTAAATGTGGCCATAAAGTTAACCTACAATTCCAACTATCGACTAAGATTGACAGCATTAGCATTTACTTCATAGCTGTATAAATGATCTATGGCCCTTTAACTTAATAAGCCGATGAACAAACTTAAACAAACCCTATTTTGGTGTTTTTTACTTTTTATATGGACATTAAGTCCCTCTGTATTAAGCGCTGAAATTGCGTTGGACTCGCCGTATTTGTTCCATGCTCAAGCGGATCAACAGCCCCCAAAACAGTTTGATGCCGTGCCCCATTGGATGGGCCAACTCGACGAAGCTAACTCTGTGAGTTTAACCGGCGGTGACTATTGGATGATCACGCCTGTGATGGTCAATCAACGTCAGTCGAATTGGGTAGTGGATGCGAGTAATTCGATTATCGAATCCGTAGATTATTGGATACTCGGCAGTGATGGCAGTTCGCAACATGCCCATAGCGGCTACAGTGCCCCCTACGAATTTTTATTTGATTATGGCCGCAAGGTCACCTTGAATATGGGGACGGATTATTGGCTATTGGTTAAGCTCAGTAGCCGTTATTATTCATCGCCTCCCGAGATTGCCCTGCAAAGCGTGACGGATCATCAGTTGATGTCTGATCGCCTCGCCATGGCAGTGCTGCTGTGCTTAGGCGGCTTATTGTTTATCGCCTTATATAATCTTCTGATTTATATCTCTATTCTCGATAAAGCTTTTCTTTATTATGGCCTTTATGTCTTCGCGTATTTTGCTGGCTGGGCACTGACCTTCCATTTGCCGGCGCACTTGTTTAATTTCCATTACCTTGAGTTACACCATCTATTCTTTATCAGTTTACCGATTTTTAATATCATGTTTTACAAGCACTTCTTGCAGCTGCCTAGCTACTCACCACGATTGTGGCGCCTCAGTCAGTATTTGATGTTTGCTTGTATTGTTGCTTTGCCGACCAGTATTTGGTTGTTGCCCTATACGGCGATTATTGCCTCTGTGCTGATCATGCTGTGGATTGCCTTAGCGATTACCTGCGGTAATGTGTGCTTGATGAAAGGCTTTGCCCCTGCGCGTTATTTTATTCTCGCCTTTACTTGTTTACTCTTGCCTGCAGTGATTATTTTGCCCGGGAATATGGGGCTAACCCCTGACTTTATTGAACATGCTGAGCTGGCGACGCTTATCGGCGGTACGGCTGATGCGCTGCTGTTGTCCTTAGCGTTAGCGAATAAGCTTAAGCTACTCGCAGAGGAACGTAAGGCGCATATTGAAGAGCTCGCAATTGCGTGGGAAAAAGCCCGCTTAGATGGCTTGACCCGAGTCGGCAATCGTTATGCCTTTGATGAATATATGAATTCTCAATTAGGCTTCGCCGATAAAGTGGTGCAGCCTATGGCTTTAGCGCTGTTGAATATTGATAGCCTGAAAAGTGTCAACGAAACGCTTGGCCATCAAGAGGGCGATAGGTTACTGCAAGTGGTAGTGCAGTTATTGCAAGCAACGGACTTAGCCCATTTAAAGCTTTATCGTATTAGTGGTGATGAGTTTGTGGTTGTGACGTCTTCGGCTGGGATCCCGCTATTGCTGAGTTCGTTGAATGGGTTAGGCGAACAATTAGCCAGCCAAGGCTTTAAGGATTGTCAGTGTAGTTTTGGGATCTCGTTAAATTCTGAGGTGGCCGATCCCCATGAATGGCTGCGTTCTGCTGATACTCATTTGTACCAATCGCGAATGGATAAGCGTCGCCAAGAGTATGCCGATACCCGTGGTGTCGATGTGAGACTGCATTTAAGCTAGCCAATTCAGTATTCAATAAAATCATTTTCATGGGATGCTAGAACAAAACTAGACAACATAGAAAGGCGCAGATAAATTCTGCGCCTTATTGTTTTTACCTTAAGTATAAAATTGCTTATTTAAGCTATAAATATCAGTATTCTAGCTATCAACTTATTCAAGCAGCTTTATTTGAGTGACGGTTGATATCACTTGTCCATGGCGTAAGCGGGTTTGCAGGCTATCACCGATTGTCAGTTTATCGGCAGAGTCGACCACTTGATTGTGGATGTCAGTGGTGATGCTGTAACCACGGCTCAATGTCGCAAGCGGACTGACGGTTTCAAGCTGATGGGCCGCGTATTTTATCCGTTGCTCACTTTGGCTGAGCTTGTCCTGCAATGCATCCTGTAAGCGGCTCGCAAGATAACTTAGGCGGTTCCCCTCAATGGTGAGCTTATGCTTGGGAGATTGCTGTTCAAGGCGACTTGCGAGCAACTGCTGACGACGGCTGAGCAGGTGTAAGCGATTCGACAGTGCCGACTCCAGCCTTAATTGCATCTCATCGAAACTTTGTTCGAACTGCTGCAAGGTTCGTTTGGGATCTTGGCGTTGCAGTCTGTGCTCAAGCAAACTGAGCCGTCTTTCTTGCTTAAGTTGATAATGTTTCGCACTTTGTTGCAGGCGAGATAAAGCTGTTGCGAGTTTTTGCGCCTTATTGTCGCTATCTTGGGATAACAACTCGGCACCTGCAGATGGTGTTGGGGCGCGAATATCGGCAACGTAATCACTGATGGTGGTGTCGACTTCGTGGCCTACGGCGCTAACCACGGGCAGGGCGCTGTTATAAATTGTGTGGGCGAGGGCTTCGCTGTTAAAACACCACAAATCTTCAAGCGAACCGCCACCACGGGTGAGCAATAATACGTCGACCTCTAAACGTTGGTTGGCGATATTGATTGCCTGACAAATACTCTGTGCCGCGGTTTCACCTTGAACTTGAGTCGGATAGATAATGACTTCGATTGAAGGGTCGCGCCTTGCGAGTACGTGTAAGACGTCGCGAATTGCTGCGCCGGTTGGTGAAGTGATAACGCCAATGCGTTGGATATTTTTCGGCAATGGTCTTTTGGTGTCGGCAGCGAATAATCCTTCGGCGGCGAGCTTCATTTTGAGTGCATCGAACTGCTGGGCGAGTAGTCCATCCCCTGCGGGCAGCATGGACTCAATTAATAATTGATAGTCGCCCCTGGGTTCATACACGCTGATCGCGCCTTTGACTAACACTTGCTGACCATTGATGGGCTTAAAGCTGACCGTTTGGTTACGGCCTTTAAACATGGCACAACGGATCTGGGAAGAGTGGTCTTTTAAGGTGAGATACCAATGACCTGAGCTGGGGGAGGAAAAGTTGGATATTTCACCATTTAGCCAAATTTTACCCAGTTGTACCTCGAGAATTTGTCTGACTTCACCATTGAGTCGCGAGACAGTATAAATATTGTTTTTGGCGCCTTGCATCGAATTACTCAATTAAATGGGGATATTTGCTATTTTCCATTTACCAGTGCCGATATGCAAGGTATAATCCCGCCGCAATATTTCACCTCTAAATCCTACTCAACTGGGGAGATGTTGCATATGCTACGTTTAATTAAAGAAGCGCTTACTTTTGACGATGTGTTGCTTGTTCCTGCGCATTCGACTGTACTCCCAAATACCGCCATTCTTAAAACTCGCCTGACCAATACCATTGAATTGAATATCCCACTTGTGTCTGCCGCTATGGACACAGTTACCGAAGCTCGTCTTGCGATCGCTATGGCGCAGGAAGGCGGTTTAGGTTTTATTCATAAAAACATGAGCATTGAAAAACAAGCCGAAGAAGTGCGTAAAGTAAAAATTTACGAAGCGGGCGTGGTTCAACAACCTGTGACTGTGACGCCATCTACGACCTTAGCCGATCTGAAAGTGTTAACACTGAAGAATGGTTTTGCCGGTTATCCCGTGGTTAACGAAGCAAACGAGTTGGTTGGTATCATTACTGGCCGTGACGTACGTTTCGTCACAGATTGGAGCAAAACGGTAGAAGAAGTGATGACGCCTAAAGCGCGTTTAGTCACAGTTGCCGAAGGCACTAAATTAGATGAAGTGCAAAAATTGATGCACTCACACCGTATCGAAAAAGTTCTTGTTGTTGATGATAACTTCAAACTGAAAGGTTTGATCACAGTTAAAGACTTCGAGAAAGCCGAACGTAAACCTAACGCCTGTAAAGATGAGTTAGGTCGTCTACGTGTTGGCGCCGCCGTTGGCGCGGGTGCTGGTAACGAAGAGCGCGTTGATGCACTCGTTAAAGCTGGCGTTGACGTACTGCTTATCGATTCTTCCCACGGCCATTCTGAAGGCGTTTTGCAACGCATTCGTGAAACGCGTGCTAAACACCCAACATTGCAAATTATCGGTGGTAACGTAGCTACGGCTGAAGGTGCATTAGCACTGGTTGAAGCTGGCGTTAACGCAGTTAAAGTGGGTATTGGCCCTGGCTCAATTTGTACGACGCGTATTGTAACCGGTGTTGGCGTGCCACAAATCACTGCAGTTTCAGATGCAGCCGCAGCCGTAAAAGGCTTAGGTATTCCTGTTATTGCCGACGGTGGCGTACGTTTCTCTGGCGACTTAGCTAAAGCATTAGCGGCTGGTGCATCTTGCATCATGGCAGGTTCAATGTTTGCAGGTACCGATGAAGCTCCGGGCGAAACTGAACTTTATCAAGGCCGTGCGTATAAATCTTATCGCGGCATGGGTTCACTAGGCGCTATGTCTCAAGGTTCATCTGACCGTTATTTCCAATCTGACAATGCTGCCGACAAACTCGTGCCAGAAGGCATTGAAGGGCGCGTACCTTACAAAGGTAAGTTGAAGGAAATCATCCATCAACATATGGGTGGCCTGCGTTCATGCATGGGCTTAACCGGTTGTGCCACCATTCAAGAACTGAATGAAAAAGCCCAATTTGTGAAAGTAACTTCAGCTGGCATGGGTGAGTCCCACGTGCACGATGTGACTATCACTAAAGAAGCGCCGAACTACCGTTCAGGTTCTTAATCGTTTGATAAAAGGGGCGGCGATAAGCCGCCTCTTTGTAAAGCGTGTGATCCAATACTCAAGGCTGGCTATCGCCGCGTTGAGCAATGTTAAAACAATAGATGAGATAAAGGTTACCCATGAGCGATATTCATGAGCACAAGATACTGATCCTCGATTTTGGATCTCAGTACACTCAACTGATTGCCCGTCGTATCCGTGAAATCGGTGTGTACTGTGAATTATGGGCTTGGGATGTAACAGAAGCCCAAATCCGCGAATTTGCCCCGAACGGTATTATTCTTGCTGGCGGACCTGAAAGTGTCACGGCTGAAAACTCGCCGCGTGCGCCTGAATACGTCTTTACCGCAGGCGTGCCTGTACTGGGCATTTGCTACGGCATGCAAACCATGTCTGAGCAGCTGGGCGGTAAAGTTATCCAAGGTGTGGGCGAAGGTGAATTTGGCTACGCTCAAATTGAAATGCTGACAGATTCCTTGCTATTCAAAGACATAGAAGACGCAGTTAACAGCGAAGGCAAACCCTTACTCGACGTATGGATGAGCCACGGCGATAAAGTGTCGGCCATTCCTGAAGGGTTTGTGGCGGTCGCTAAAACGGACACTTGCCCATTTGCTGCTATGGCAAACGAAGAGAAGCAATTCTTCGGCGTACAGTTCCACCCAGAAGTGACCCACACTCGCCAAGGCATGCGCATGTTATCGCACTTTGCCTTAGACATTTGTGGTTGTGCGGCTAACTGGAAACCTTCCTCTATCATCGAAGATGCGATTGAGCGCTTGAAGAAGCAAATCGGCGATGATGAAGTGATTTTAGGGCTTTCGGGCGGTGTCGATTCTTCGGTTGTGGCTATGTTGCTGCACCGCGCTATCGGCAAAAAACTGACCTGCGTATTCGTTGATAACGGTTTATTGCGTTTGAACGAAGCCGAGCAAGTGATGGAAATGTTTGGCGATCATTTCGGCCTGAATATCATTCATGTTGATGCGGAAAATCGCTTCCTCGATGCGATGAAAGGCGAAGCCGATCCAGAAGCTAAGCGCAAGATCATCGGCCGTGTATTTGTGGAAATTTTCGATGAAGAATCGAAAAAATGCGCTAATGCAAAATGGTTAGCGCAAGGCACGATTTATCCAGACGTGATTGAATCTGCTGGCAGCGCCACAGGTAAAGCACATGTGATCAAGTCGCACCATAACGTTGGCGGTTTGCCAGACCATATGGAACTGGGTTTAGTTGAGCCACTGCGCGAACTGTTCAAAGATGAAGTGCGCAAAATTGGTCTTGAGTTAGGTCTGCCATACAACATGCTTTATCGTCACCCGTTCCCAGGACCAGGTCTTGGAGTGCGTGTATTAGGTGAAGTGAAAAAAGAATACTGTGACTTGCTGCGCCGCGCCGATGCAATCTTTATCGAAGAACTGCATAAAGCCGATCTGTACAATAAAGTCAGCCAAGCCTTTACCGTGTTCTTACCTGTACGCTCAGTTGGCGTGATGGGCGATGGCCGTAAATATGATTGGGTTGTGTCACTGCGCGCCGTTGAAACCGTTGATTTTATGACGGCCCATTGGGCACATCTGCCGTATGATTTCTTAGGTCGCGTATCAAACCGCATCATTAACGAAGTCGATGGCATTTCCCGCGTGGTTTACGATATCTCTGGCAAGCCGCCAGCGACGATCGAATGGGAATAAGTTAATTATTTGAATTAACGATTAAAAGGCGCCGAGTGCGCCTTTTTTGTTGTTTGATAGATTAACTTAAGTTGAATGGCTCAACCGTGAAATATCTGTGTTTGACTGATATAATCCGGCATTATTTTTTGGCTAATCGGTAGAGGGTGTGAGTGGATCAAACGCAGCAAGATGAACAATCGCAGCAAGATGAGCAATGGATGCAAGTGGCTATGTTGATGGCCGAGAAAGCTGAAGCTGAGGGCGAAGTACCTGTGGGTGCGGTATTGGTCAAAGACGGTCAGCAAATTGCAACGGGTTACAATTTATCCATTAGCCAACACGATCCTAGCGCCCATGCGGAAATTTTATGTTTACGGGAAGCGGGGCGTTTGGTCGAAAACTATCGCCTGTTAGACGCGACTTTATATGTCACGCTTGAACCTTGTGCTATGTGTGCCGGTGCTATGGTGCACAGCCGGATCGCGCGGGTGGTTTTTGGTGCTCGGGATGAAAAAACCGGTGCAGCGGGGACTGTAGTGAATTTACTGCAACACCCGGCATTTAATCATCAAGTTGAAGTGACATCGGGTGTATTAGCCGACGCCTGTAGCGCGCAATTGAGTCGTTTTTTTAAACGGCGTAGAGAGGAAAAAAAAGCCCTGAAACAGGCTCAAAAGGCGCAGCAAGCGATAGAGTAAACAGTGCTAGAAGTGACAGGATTAATCCTGAGACTGAATAAAAGTAAAGAACAGTTTCTGACGATTCAAAATACGACGATGGCGAACTTTAAGTAAAGTACGACGACGCGCGACAGTATTGCTGATGGTTTTTCTTCTCATATTGACCCCATTCATTGTTATTATCGATGCCCTGCAAAGATGTATCACAGGTCATAACCCCAAGACAGTAGCAGTTGCACTTGAGTGCAGCAATAGCACTGGTCAGATAAGCTGAACTAAGTGATGTTTTAATCGTAAACCTGAGTTGGATCCAGCCCAGTTAAGCCAGCTTGGATCTAGTTTTGACTCTAGCTCTAGCTTCTAAACCTAAGCTCACTGAGATCACTGAGCTTAGATCTAGAAGCTGGTTCTATACATCATTGTCTAGAAACCTAGCTCTAACGCTTGGCTCAGGCGATGCAGATTACTTAGGTGGTTCTGGGCTTAATGTACCTGCGGGAGTGGCGGGTTCTTCCGACGCAAGATCGCTAGGTTCTTCCTCGGGGTTTTGCTGTTTCGATTGATTATCTACCCAGACTAACGTGTCGTAGTAGCGGCGAATACTGTCGACGTAATGGACGGCTTCACTGCCACGGGCATAGCCGTAGCGGGTTTTTTGATAGTATTTACGCTTTTGCAGCAGTGGCAGCACTTTCTTTAAATCTCGCCACGCATTGGGATTTAACTCCATCGATTCAGCCAGCTTTCGCGCATCTTCAACATGGGCATACCCTATGTTGTAGGACGCCAGTGCAAACCACATACGTTGACTCTCGGGAATGGATTCCGGCAGACGATTGATCATATCGTTCAAATAAGCCGCGCCGCCGCGGATACTTTCTTCCGCATCCAAACGGTTGGTGATGCCAATTTCTTTTGCTGTAGGTTGAGTCAACATCATCATGCCACGAACTCCTGTTGCTGAGCGGGCATGGGGATTCCAATGGGACTCTTGATAGCTAGTCGCCGCAAGTTTTCGCCAATCTAAATTACCCGCATGGGTTTCGAATAACTGACGATAGCGGGGCAAAACGGTTTCGATGGCGCGAATAAATGCCCGAGTATCGACATAATCAAAGCGCTTCACATGGCCAAAGTATTTTTCGTTGAGATGATCGAGCGTGCCAGCCAGTTTTTCTTGGTGCCAAAAGGCCAGTAATTGGCTCATGAGTTCATCACTGCGGTTCGGCGGCAACAGCCAGACCACATCGAGCTTTTCTTCAAGTACGGGGCCTGAGCGCAGATCGGGCAAGTAGCGGCGGTTGATTTGTACGCTGCTGGAGTCGGCGATGGTGTAGTCAATTTCTTTGTTGGCGATCATGGCCAGCAATTCTTCGCTGTCTTTGTCGGTAATTTGATCCCACACCAGCGTTGGATAATGCTTTTGCAATTGAGTTAATGTCTCGACAAAGGAAGAGTCGGCGATGACAGTGATCTTACCTTTTAAGTCGCTGACGTCTTTGGGCGCTGGCATGCCTTCGCGATACACCAATACTTGATTAACGCGGTACAACGGCGGCCCTAGGCGGAATTGTTCACGCCTTGCGGGTGTTTCTGTCATGCCCGCGGCAATGAGGTCGATTTCATTCTTTTTAAGGGCTTCGTACAGCTCGGTGCGGTTAGTGTAGGGCACCATTTTTAAGGGCACATCTAAGTATTCGGCGAACAATACCGCCATATCGTAATCGAAACCGCTATCACCTTGGCCCGATGTCATATAAATCTGTGGGCCGTAAAGTGTGCCGACTCTTAACTCAGTTAATTTTTTCGGCACAAATTCTGTTTCGTCCACGGTCACCTGCTGACAGGCAGTCAGTAAGAAACCTAAGATAAGAGCGAACAGGAATCGAGTCATTAAATGTGCTTATAGTAAATAAAATCAATATTATAGATAGCGAGTTAACAGTGGGGCATGCGTGGTGAACTGGCCGACATTGGTGGGATTATATCCGTTTGTCTGCGATAACGTAAAAAAATCATTCGTGGGGGAAAATGGCGACTTAAAATGGTCGCGTTTTTTATATCACAGGAAACACTGTTTTGCGTAAGGTCACAGGTGATTTGTGGCAGACATTTCCTTATAATAGCGCCACCTCTGACCCCTGCAATAATAAATAATAAGGTGAATAGACGTGATGGAGATCATCCGCGGAGCCCCTGCACTCTCGACGTTTAGGGTGCAAAAGCTGATGGAGGCCTGCGAAAACGCTGCGCTTCCGGTACGCCAAATCTATGCTGAGTATGTCCATTTAGCGGATTTGAGCGAGTTGCTCGATACAAATGAACGCCAGCAACTTGAAAAAATTCTCACCTATGGACCTGCGATAGAAGCTCATATCCCCCAAGGTTCACTCCTGTTTGTCACTCCTCGCCCCGGTACTATTTCTCCTTGGTCTTCAAAAGCCACTGACATCGCGCACAATTGTGGCCTTGGTAAAGTGAAGCGTTTGGAGCGAGGCGTTGCGTATTATGTCGAGTCAGATGCGCTGACAGTAGCGCAGCAACAAGCCTTAAATGCGCTGTTGCACGATCGCATGGTTGAAATCATGCTTGATGATTTTGCCAAAGCCGATGTGTTATTCAAACGCACTGAGCCTGCGCCGTTTAAAAGCGTCAATATTCTTGGGGAAGGTCGCCGCGCACTTGAAGTGGCTAACACAGCATTGGGCCTTGCCTTAGCCGAAGATGAAATTGACTATTTAGTCGAAAACTTCGTCCGTTTAGGCCGTAATCCCCACGACATCGAATTGATGATGTTTGCCCAGGCGAACTCTGAGCATTGTCGTCACAAGATTTTTAACGCAGATTGGACCATTGACGGTGAAGTTCAGCCTAAGTCATTGTTCAAAATGATCAAGAACACCTTTGAAACCACCCCAGATCACGTGTTATCTGCCTACAAAGATAACGCCGCTGTGATGGAAGGCTCGGTTGCCGGTCGTTTCTTCCCCGATCCAGATGGGGTGTACAACTACCACACTGAACCTATGCACATCCTGATGAAAGTGGAAACCCACAACCATCCAACCGCCATCAGCCCCTATCCTGGCGCTGCAACTGGTTCAGGTGGTGAAATCCGTGATGAAGGCGCAACGGGTCGTGGTTCTAAACCTAAAGCCGGTTTAACGGGCTTTAGCGTATCAAATTTAAAAATCCCGGGTTTTGTTCAACCATGGGAAGGTAACTACGGTAAGCCAGATCGTATCGTTAGCGCGCTCGATATCATGACCGAAGGCCCACTGGGCGGCGCGGCATTTAACAACGAGTTTGGTCGTCCTGCGCTGGTCGGTTATTTCCGTACCTACGAGCAGGAAGTCAGCAGCCATAACGGCGTTGAGGTGCGTGGTTACCACAAGCCCATTATGTTGGCCGGTGGTTTAGGTAACATTCGCGAAGAACATGTGCAAAAGGGCGAAATCACCGTTGGCGCTAAGCTGATTGTGCTCGGTGGCCCAGCGATGAACATTGGTTTGGGTGGCGGCGCCGCTTCATCTATGGCATCGGGTCAATCGAGTGAAGATCTCGACTTTGCTTCAGTGCAACGTGAAAACCCAGAAATGGAACGTCGTTGTCAGGAAGTGATTGACCGCTGTTGGCAGCTTGGGGATAAAAACCCTATCCAATTTATCCACGATGTGGGCGCGGGCGGTTTGTCGAACGCTTTCCCTGAACTTGTGAATGACGGCGAGCGCGGCGGTTTATTTAATCTGCGTAACGTGCCTTCAGATGAGCCTGGCATGAGCCCGCTGGAAATCTGGTGTAACGAATCACAAGAACGTTATGTGATGTCCGTTGCTCCTGAAAACCTCGCACTATTTACTGCCATCTGTGAGCGTGAGCGCGCCCCGTTTGCGGTTGTGGGTGAAGCGACGGCGGAGAAACACCTGACCCTTAGCGACAGCCATTTCGATAATAATCCTATCGATTTACCGCTCGAAGTCTTATTAGGTAAAGCGCCTAAGATGAGCCGCGATGTGGTATCAGCCAAAGCGGTATCGCCCGCGCTAGCGCAAGATAAGATTGATGTTAAAGAAGCGGTTAAACGCGTGCTGAGCTTGCCTACAGTTGCGGATAAAACCTTCCTTATCACCATTGGCGACCGCACTGTAACGGGTTTAGTTAACCGTGACCAAATGGTGGGTCCATGGCAAGTGCCTGTGGCCGATTGCGCGGTCACAGCGGCAAGCTTTGATACCTACGCTGGTGAAGCTATGTCACTGGGCGAGCGTACACCGCTGGCACTGCTTGATTTTGGCGCATCTGCCCGTATGGCAGTGGCTGAATCAATCATGAACATCGCCGGTACCGATATCGGTTCATTTAAGCGTATCAAGCTTTCTGCTAACTGGATGTCTGCTGCGGGTCACCCCGGAGAAGATGCGGGTCTTTATGAAGCGGTGAAAGCCGTAGGTGAAGAACTGTGTCCAGAGCTGAGCCTAACCATTCCGGTCGGTAAAGACTCTATGTCGATGAAGACCGCATGGCAGCAAGATGGCGCGGATAAAACCGTGACGTCGCCCATGTCATTGGTCATCACTGCTTTTGGCGTGGTGCAAGATATTCGCAATACAGTGACGCCAGAGCTGCGCACAGATAAAGGCGAAACGTCTTTACTGTTAGTGGATCTCGGTGCGGGTAAAAATCGTTTAGGCGGTTCTTGTTTAGCCCAAGTGTTTGGTGAGCTGGGTGATATTGCGCCGGATCTTGATGATGCTGCACTGCTGCGCGGTTTCTTTGAAACCATGCAAAATCTAGTGGCTAAGAAATTCGTTATCGCTTACCACGACCGAAGCGACGGTGGTTTATTTACCACCTTAGTGGAAATGGCCTTTGCGGGTAATACTGGCTTAGACATAGATGTAGAAGACTTGCAGGGCACGGATTTAGAGCGACTCTTTAATGAAGAGCTCGGCGCTGTGCTGCAAGTGAGCCGCGACAACGCTGCGAAAATTGCCGCTCAGTTTGCAATCGCGGGTGTACCTTGCCACGTGATAGGGACGTTAGCTGGCGATCAACGCATCACCATTAAAGATGGCGCGCGTGAAATTTTCAGTGATAGCCGTGTTGCGCTGCGTACCTTGTGGTCAGAAACCACTTATCGTATGCAAGCCATGCGTGATAACCCAGCGTGCGCACTGGAAGAGTTCAAACTTAAGCAAGACGAAAGCGATTTAGGCTTAACGGTTAACTTAAGCTTCGATCCAAGCACTGACGTTGCCGCGCCTTATATCCTAAAAGGCGCTGCGCCTAAAATGGCGATTTTGCGTGAGCAGGGCGTTAACTCCCACGTGGAAATGGCTGCTGCCTTTGATCGCGCTGGATTTGAAAGCCGCGACGTGCACATGTCTGACATTTTATCTGGCCGTATCAGCCTAGAGGATTTCCAAGGTCTAGTGGCCTGTGGTGGTTTCTCTTATGGTGACGTATTAGGCGCAGGTGAAGGTTGGGCTAAGTCGATTCTGTTTAATGACCGTGCGCGCGATGAGTTTTCACGTTTCTTTGAACGTGACTCAAGCTTTGCCCTCGGCGTGTGTAACGGCTGTCAAATGCTGTCAAACCTGAAAGAAATCATTCCAGGAAGCGAGCATTGGCCACGTTTTGTGCGTAACCGCTCAGAGCGTTTCGAAGCGCGTTTCAGCTTAGTTGAAGTGCAACAGAGCCCGTCGTTATTCTTCCAAGGTATGGCGGGTTCGCGTATGCCTATCGCCGTATCACACGGTGAAGGTTTGGCTGAGTTTGCCAGCCCTGAAGCGCTGGCGATTGCCGAAGCATCAGGCACAATTGCACTGCGTTTTGTCAATGGTAAGGGTGATATCGCGACTCAGTATCCACAAAACCCGAACGGCTCGCCAAATGGCTTGACGGGGATTTGTACGACTGATGGCCGCGTAACCTTGATGATGCCACACCCAGAACGTGTGTTCAGGACTGTAGCAAACTCTTGGCATCCAGATGCTTGGGGTGAAGATAGCCCTTGGATGCGTATGTTCCGTAATGCGCGAGTGACCTTAGGTTAAGCGAGTAAACTCAGCGGCTTTTACCAGTTTTGAAGGGTAAAAGCGGGTTTAGTTAATCGTAAAAAAGGAGCGATAATTTCGCTCCTTTTTTTATATTTAAAATGCACTTTTATGAAATATCTTGCATTTCAAATCATTAACACTTGTTGCAAATAATCTAATGGATAAAAGTGATAAAACAGCATCTTTTTACGGTAAATACCTATTAATAGGTATGTTGCGTACTTGATACTGAGAGTGACGTTTTATGGGGTTCTAGAGTTGAAGGCAGATTTTGTGGCTTTAGAAAAGTAAAAGCCCCCACTCTCAAAGAGATGGGGGCTCGTTTTGCGCTAACAAAACTTCAAATTAATGCAATAAATTTCACGAGTAATTCGGGGAATTATTTCAGCTCATTAGCTGTATAAAGTTCAACAAAAACACGCTTGTAGCTGTTAACCACACGTTCAAATAATTTAGTCATATCGATATCTCCACACCAAAAGTTAACACCTATGTGCGCGAAGTTGGCATTGACTGGGCTACGACACCAGTTCTACCAAATTGTCTCCTTAACACAGGACATATATTAAACAACTCAGGTTAGCTTCTCAAACGAGAAAAAATACAATTATTCATTATTAAAACTAATGAATTTTAATGACTTTTTTATATTTCTATTTCTATATGTGAGTTTATTTATTGATTTTAAAGGTTTTAAATTAATTTTTAACTAAAAATATTTTTAAGTTTTTTAGTTAATTTGTTGCAACATTATTTGTTTATTAGTTTTTTGGTAGCTTAAGCTGATTTGTGGCGGCTAATTAATAAAAGTATGGGTTTATATTAATTAACGCTTACTCACTACTCCTGTTTTATGTGGTTGTCAATCCCTCTCAATGGGGAAGTGTGTGCCTCACCGCAAAACCCACCTAAACCACTGAGTTTGATTGATTTGCATCAAAGCGAGGTGGTATAAAATAGCCACAAATGAAAACGAATAAATATCTTAACTATCTGATATTTATATCGATGAGATCATTTGATTGATTGAGTGGTAAGGTGTCGGTCTCAGTTACTTGCGATAGTGTGACTCGCGTCTCAATATGCGACGGATATTGGTACTTTTTAGCCCTTGCTGCTTCGAACTAATGCAAAAGATTAAATTTAACGGTTTATACTGATGTTCAGATATAAACACAAAATGAAAACTCACTATCCTACAAAGGCACTTGCTGTGATTAACGCGGGTTTTATCATAGCAATTGGACGCACCAAGTAAGGAGTCACCGATGATTGTTGAAGAGGTTGTTGAGCTATCGCGGTTGCAGTTTGCGCTGACAGCCATGTATCACTTCCTGTTTGTTCCCTTGACGTTGGGGTTGGCATTTTTGCTGGCTATCATGGAATCACTGTATGTGATGACGGATAAACAAATTTATAAAGATATGACTAAGTTCTGGGGTAAGTTATTTGGTATTAACTTTGCCTTGGGGGTTACCACAGGTTTGGCAATGGAATTCCAGTTTGGTACTAACTGGTCTTACTATTCGCATTACGTAGGGGACATCTTTGGTGCGCCTCTGGCTATTGAAGGTTTAATGGCCTTCTTCCTCGAATCTACCTTTGTCGGTATGTTCTTCTTCGGTTGGGATCGTTTCACTAAACGTCAACATTTAGTGGTGACTTGGTTAGTGGCCTTTGGCTCTAACATGTCGGCATTGTGGATTTTAGTGGCAAACGGTTGGATGCAAAACCCTGTGGGTTCAGTGTTCAACTACGAAACCATGCGCATGGAAATGACCAGCTTCGCTGAAGTGGTGTTTAACCCTGTTGCGCAGGTGAAGTTTGTTCACACTGTGGCTTCGGGTTATGTCGCGGGTGCCATGTTTGTACTGGCAATCAGTGCTTATTACATCCTCAAGAAACGTGACTTACCTTTTGCCCGTCGCTCATTCGCGATTGCGGCAAGCTTTGGTATGGCGGCAATTCTATCGGTTATCGTGTTAGGTGATGAATCTGGCTATAAAGTCGGTGAAGCACAGCGTGTTAAGTTAGCGGCGATTGAAGCTGAATGGCACACTGAACCTGCTCCTGCGGCCTTTACTGCGGTTGGTTTCCCAAATCAAGAAACCATGCACACGGATTATGCGATCAAAATTCCTTATGCTATGGGTATTGTGGCAACACGCTCATTGGATGAAGAAGTCACGGGTATCCATGACTTGATTGCTGAGCATGAAGTGCGCATCCGTAACGGTATGAAAGCCTATGCCATGTTAGTGAAGCTGCGTGCGGGTGAAGAAACACCTGAACTGCGTGCGGCCTTCGAAGCAGCAAAAGTCGACTTAGGCTATGGTTTCTTGCTGAAACGCTACACAGATAAAGTGGTCGATGCCACTGAAGAGCAAATTAAAGCAGCGGCTAAAGATTCTATCCCGAACGTTGCACCGATTTTCTGGAGCTTCCGTGTGATGGTGGGTCTAGGCTTTATCATGTTGTTCGTATTTGCTGCGGCATTCTGGCAAAGCACACGTCATCAAATCGCTGAGAAAAAATGGGTACTTAAAGCTGCACTTTATAGCTTGCCATTACCTTGGATCGCGATTGAGTGTGGTTGGTTTGTGGCTGAGTATGGTCGTCAACCTTGGACGATTTCTGAGGTACTACCGACCTTTATGTCTGCATCAAGCTTAACGACTGGCGACTTATGGTTCAGTATCCTTTCTATCACCCTGTTCTACACTGTGCTGCTGGTGATTGAGATGTTCTTGATGTTTAAGTTTGCCCGCATTGGTCCGAGCAGTTTAAAAACTGGTCGTTATCATTTCGAGAAACTAGAAGCCTAAGCAGAGGATTTCATTATGTTTGATTATGAAATATTAAGAGTTATCTGGTGGGCTCTGATCGGCGTACTGTTCATCGGATTTGCGGTTACTGACGGTTTTGACATGGGTGTCGGTGCGTTACTGCCAATCATAGGCAAAGACGATACTGAGCGCCGTATCATGGTCAACACTATTGCTCCCCATTGGGACGGCAACCAAGTGTGGTTAATCACAGCAGGTGGTGCGTTATTTGCCGCTTGGCCTATGGTGTATGCAGTGTCTTTCTCTGGCTTCTATGTCGCCATGATGTTAGTGCTGTTTGCCCTTTACATGCGTCCAGTCGGATTCGATTACCGTTCTAAAATCGAAAATCCAAAGTGGCGTAAGTCATGGGATTGGGCTTTGTTTGCCGGTGGTTTTGTGCCTCCGCTGATCATAGGCGTAGCCTTTGGTAACTTGTTACAAGGCGTACCGTTTGAATTCGACGAGTTCCTACGTGCGACTTACCACGGCGGTCTATTCGGTCTGTTGAATCCTTTCGGTCTACTGGCTGGTCTTGTGAGCGTGAGCATGTTTATGATGCAAGGCGCTTCTTGGCTACAAATGAAGACAGATAGCGAGCTGCGAGTGCGTGCTGCGAAAGCGACACAATTCTTCGCCCTGTTAGTGGCTGTGTTATTTGCTGCTGCGGGCGTGTGGTTAGCCAATGGTATCGATGGTTATGTAGTGACATCTGTCCTTGACCATAATGCGGTTTCTAACCCAGCAATGAAAACAGTCGCGATTGAAGCGGGTGCTTGGCTTGCCAACTATGACAAATACCCCATCACTATGCTGTTCCCTATCTTAGGTGTGGTATTGCCGTTGTTAGTGATTCTGGTGAGCCGCTTTAACCGTTCAGGTTTTGCGTTCCTATTCAGCTCACTGACTGTGGCTATGGTGATTTTGACTTGCGGTGCAGCAATGTTCCCATTCGTAATGCCATCGTCACTAGACCCTAACGTCAGTTTGACTATGTGGGATGCAACAGCCAGTAAAATGACCTTAGGTGTTATGACTGCTGCAGCTGCGATTTTCGTACCCATAGTGTTGAGCTACACTGTCTGGACTTACTACAAGATGTTTGGTCGTATTGGCCGTAAGCATATTGAAGATAACAAAGCCTCACTCTATTAGGCATTAAGGAGCATCTGCTATGTGGTATTTTACGTGGATATTAGGGGTTTTGTTGGCCTGTTCTTTCGGGATTATCAATGCCCTGTGGCTTGAGAATACTGAGAACATGGACAGATCGGCAGATGATGCCGAGTAACGTCTAAACTCGATTTAAAAAACCTCGCTTTAGCGGGGTTTTTTATTGGGATTTTTTGATGGGTGCGGTTAGGTTTAACCTGTGTTGCAGCAGAACTATCCTATTAGTCGGCATATCTAACTCCATAAAAGTGTGATGATGTAGCCGTGTGCTGAGGCAACGCAACAGGGGCGCCTGATATCCGTTTTGTCGTGAGTGTGATGCCTGACAGATGTGGCGTCTAAGATTGAGAGGTTGTGACAAAGAGTGTGGATTATGAGGGCTGAATGCCTAAGTGCAGTTATTACTGAGGCTGAATGGGGCAGCATGAATAAGTGAAGCATGTCATTAAAGACACTTCATCAAGTGACGATCTCTGAAGACTTCTTATTAAAAGGTATTCACCCATTTAGACTTTATCACTTCATCGCTTTTTGATGGCGATAGATACAGGCTATTGCTCCGTATTATTTAAAATCTTTACTCCTTATTCTTTTACATCGCGCTTTTAAAATAGCGAATATCAATAACTGTCTCCTCAAGTCGCTTTCTTGAATGATGCCCCAAAACTGATGTGAATCAAGGCCATAAAAAATGCCACCCAGTGTGGGTGGCATTTGATAAACAACTTATTAGACATTTGAGTGAGTCGAGCTAATAGAACCCGTCGCGCTAGTCTAATTAAGCCTTAAACTGGCTTATTTGGCGTTTTAAAGCCGCCGCTAAGGAAGACAGTTCATTAGCTGAATGCACCGTTTCAGTGGCACGGTGCTCGCCCTCATTTGCTAGTTCACTGATCTGATGCAGATTGTGAGTAATTTCCTCTGCAACACTGCTTTGCTGTTCAGTTGCCGAGGCGATATTACGTGAACTAATGGCGAGTTCACCAATCCGGCGGGTGATTTCCTTAAGCTGCTCGCCGGTTGATTCGCCCTGTGCTGCGGATTCCATGCCTAATTGATGACTCTGACCCATTTGCTCTGTGGTGCTTTTCACTTGGGTTTGCAGCTTTCCAATTGTTTGGCCAATTTCTAAAATGGATGATTGGGTACGCTGAGCTAAGATTCTCACCTCATCTGCAACAACCGCAAAGCCTCGACCTTGATCGCCTGCGCGCGCCGCTTCAATCGCCGCATTGAGTGCCAGTAAGTTTGTCTGCTCGGCAATGCTGTTAATCACTTCGGTGACTTTACTGATGGCTTCACTTTCGTGACTGACTTTTTCAACCGACTGATGACTGTTACTGAGCTGTTCACTGAGCTTGAGTAAATCTTGCACCACTCTAACTTGTTGATCTTGTCCTTCTTTCGCTGCGGCATCAACTTGTTGACTCTGAACTGCGCCGTCTTGGGCATGATTCGCCACATCACGGATAGAGGTCGACATTTCTTCAATGGCAGTAGCAATTTGATCCGTTTGTAGCATTAAGGCCTGAGCTTCTTCGCCATTCTGTTTGGCGATACTTTGTGCCTTAGAAGCCTGCTGCTCTAAACTCATCACCGAATCCTGCAGGGCAATGATTAACTGCCTTAACTCTGAGGACATGGTCGATACGCTGGTGGTGATGCGATCAACTTCGTTTTGACTCTGTGGTTCCGATGGCGCTAAGTGATGACTGAAATCGCCACTGCCTAGCCTTTCCATATGCACTTGTAGGGCATGTAACGGCTTAAGTGCACGGATTAATACTACTGAAAGCAGTGCCGTGATCAGCGCAATCCCTGTGAGGGCAACGATAGCGTTGATAGTGAGTAACTGCATACTTTCTTCATTGAGCTCACTCGCCTTAACTTGGCCTACCAACATCCAATTCCAGCCGGTTACGGTTTGGCTATAGGCAAACATAGGCTCATTTTTACTATTGATATAACTGTACTCAGAATCATCTTTCGTGGCCTCAGCCACACTTAACCCATCGAGCATACTTTCGGTGATAACGTCGCCCGCATTAAACTGAGGATGCGCGACAAGTACATTGTCCGCTTTACGGACTAACAGAAAATGGCCGCTTTCTTCTAGGGTGAGTCGGTTTACAGCGTCTTGTAATTGTTTTAATGAGCTGGTGATATCAAAGCCAATATACAAGATACCAATGACTTGACCTTGGACGTCTTTAACTGGTCGATAGACTGTCATATAGTCTTTGCCGAAGAGTTTGGCGTAGCCTTCGTATTCTTGGCCGCTGATCAGCGCTTGATAGCCTGGATGGGTTTTGCCGAGGAAGGTGCCCAGCGCACGGCTACCATCGGCTTTTTTGAGTGAGGTCGACACCCGCATAAAATCATCGCCATCACGTACGAATACCGTTGCCGTGCCGCCTGTCAGGTTAGCAAAACGATCGACTTTACTTTTTGAGGAGTTAATTTGTTCTTGTTCGTGCATGAGGGCGGGGGAGCTGACTCCCATCACATTGACGGTTTTATTTGGTTTACTAAATTGCCCTGGATACATTTCCTTAAACACATCGGCGTTGCGCCTTGCAAGCTGCAAAAGGCTATCGTATTGCAGTTCTAACATGTCTGAAACGGCACGCATTTCGGACTTCATGGCACTCATGCCTTTATCTTCTAATACATTCGAAGCGGCTTTGTAGGAAACGGTACTGAGTATGCCAAAAATGGTGAGTGTGAGAATAAACGCGAGGGCACCTATTTGTTTTGCAATAGGCCAATTTTTATAATTCATCGTACGATCCTATAGGTAACGGTTACATCAATGTAGCCTAAGTTTCACTCCATGGTCTTGATATGGGTCTAGTATTTAAGCAATTGTATAGTCAATTATTTGATATTTTAACAGTTTTAGACTTGAGTTAATGGATTCATTCCACAGACATGTCGGCAGATAAAAAGTCCTGCTAACTGGCCGTATTGTGATGGCATGGACTAAGCTGCTTAAGGTGAATGGAGTTCATTGAGTCAGAACCATTATAGGGGAAGTGTATATGCTAGGTGAGAATCATGCGTTAGTTTATGAGTTTCCTGATTTTGTCGATCAAATTAAGCATCTAAAAGTCAATAATAGCGCTTTTGCGACTATGGCCAGTCGTTACCATGAGCTCGACAATAAAATTAGGGCACTGGAGTTAACTAAAGTGCCCACCGCCGATGAGCACTTTTTAGCGTTAAAATTAGAGCGGTTAAACCTCAAAGATAAACTGTATCAATACCTAGTCCACGATGCGATTTAAGCTGGAATGGCGGACTGATTGTTCGCCTTACGGGTTTTCATCAACAGTAGATACATAGTCGGTACCCAAACCAGAGAGAGCAAAGTCGTCAGCAGCGTGCCGCCCGCGATAGCAATGGCAAAGGGAGGCCAAAATCCGCCGCCAGCAATGATAAGCGGAATAAACCCGCCCACTGTGGTGATGGTTGTTGAGCTGATATGGCGGCCACAACTGCTGACGGTTGAGACTATGGTTTCCATATCGCCGAGTCTAGCACTCGGCATATCCTCAAGTTCAGCCAAGATCACTATGGCAGCGTTAATGGCCAGTCCCATCAAGCCTAGTAAACCTATGATGACAGGGAATCCAAAGGGATAGCCGAACACAAACACGGCTAATAGGCCAAGCCCGGCTGATTGTATCGCGCTCAATAAAATGATGGCCGTGAGCCTAAAGGAGTTGAACGACAACACCACAGTGGCCAATAGCAAGGTGACGACTAACATCACATTGGACAGTAAATTGCCGACCGCTTCGTTACGTTTCGCGCTTTCACCGCCGATTTCAATGCGATAACCTGATGGCAGCGCGAGTTGTGCCACTTTATCTTTGACATCGTTCAGCACTTGGGCGGGTAACACACCACTGACAATATAGGCTTCTATGGTATTCACCCTTTGGCCGTTACGTCTTGGAATGGCGCCGCGGCTCACTTGTACTTCGTTGTGGGCGAGGGCTGAGAGCGCGACCGACTCACCCGAAGGTGTCACTAATTGAATTTCTGAAAGGCGGGTGACTTGTTCGCGACTGCCATCACCGAGTCGAACTCGAACGGGTAATGACTCCGTTTGCTCAAGTACGCTGCCCCCGATAACGCCCGTGGTCGACATTTGGATCTGCTTGGCAATATCCGTCAGACTTAAACCACTCATCAGGCTGGCATCTTCATTCACTTGCAGCCACAGCTTAGGCGCACCGGCACTTAAAGTGGCTCGGGTATGGAGTACGTCCGGCGTTTGCGCGAGGATATTGCGGACTTCGTCGCCCAGCGATCGCAACGTATCGAGATTCGGACCGAAGATCATCAACTCTACCGGCGCATTAAAGGGCGGACCTTGCTCGAGTTTGCGTACTAGTACTTGTGCTTCGGGGAAAGCACTGTCGAACTGCTGTTGTAATTCGGGTATCAGCTCATTGGCACGTTCAAAGTCGGTCACTTTCACCATGGCCTGCGCATAGTTAGTCGCGCCCTGTTGGCGTTGCGTCAGGTTGTAATAAAATGAGGGCGTATTGCCGCCCACCACCCAATCGACTTGAATTATCCCTTTGACGGCATGGAGCTTTTTATCCATCAGTTGCACTTGGTTCAAGGTGTTGTCTAAACTCACATGGGGCGCAAGATAGACTTCAATTTGGAACATGTCCCTGTCCGATGGCGGAAAGAATTGCTCTGTCATCTTGCCCGAGGCGTAAAAACCTAATACTGGCGTAATGCCGATAAGCAGCGCACTGATAATAGGGCGCTTAAGGGCGATTCTGAGGCTCGCTTGAAAATATTGGCTCAGCAGCGGGAGATTGATCCCGTGTTGATACCAGACATCATGTTTGCCTTCATGGCTAAATCGTCCCGCGAGTCCCGCAATTATCGTGTGGGAAATCAGGTAAGAGCCCAGCAGCGCAAACATCACTGACATGGCAATGCCACCGACAAACTCCCCAGCGGCACCGGGCATCAGTACTATGGGCGCAAAGGCTAAAATCGTGGTAATCGTTGAACCCGCTAAGGGCAGCCAAAGGTGGTGTATGGTTTCACTCACTGCGGCAAGGCGGCTCATCCCTTGTTGGCGCCGTTGTGAGATGGCATCGACAATCACAATCGCATTATCCACCATGATCCCAAGGGCGACGACGAGTCCTGTCACCGACATTTGATGTATGGGCAGGCCGATATATTTCATGCAGGCCAAGGTAAATAGTGCTGTAAGGGGCAATGAAATCGCCACTATGATGGCGTTTCGTAGTCCGAGGGTGAGTAGCAATACCAGCAAGATGATCACAAATCCTTGCAGCAGGTTAACCACGAGTCCGCCAAGGCGATCGCTGGTGTAACTGTTTTGCTCGAATAGCCATTGGATCTGGATATTGGCGGGCACTTCGCGATTAAGTTCATCGACGACGCTATTCACTTGTGCTTGCCAGAGATCGACACGGCTATTGTTAAGCATGCGCGCGGCGACAAAAACGCCTTGTTCACCATCGACTAAGGCTATGCTGTCCGCGGGCGTTTTGGCTTGGCGCGTGATAGTGGCAATATCCCCAAGGCGAATAATTTGGCCTTGGTTATCAATTTTGAGTGGCACTTGGCGAATGCGGGTTAAGGAGTCGAGTTCGCCCGAGACTTCGACTAAGGCGCGAAACTCACGATTGTTGATTTCACCCGCAGCAATTTTACTGTCGGCGCCGCTGAGAATATGGGCGATGGAAGCGGGAGTGAGTTGTAACTGGCTCATCTTGTTGCCATCGAGCTGCACTAACATTTCTTCGGTCGGTGCGCCGTAGAGTTTGACAAAATCCGTGCCTGACAACAGCCTGAGCCTGCTCTGTAATTCCTTCGCGTAGCGGTTGAGCATATCGACTCGAACGGGCGTATTGCTATTCCACACTAAGCTTAAAATGGCGGTGTAGGCATAACCAATTTGATCATCGAGTGTCGGGGATGGTATGCCCTCGGGCAGATTGATTTTCGCATCGGCTAATAAATCTCGCGCCCGAGACCACACGGGATCTGTCTCCATGACTGTGTCTTTTAATTCTAACTGTATGACTGAAATCCCCGGCCGAGAGGTCGACTGTATCAGCTTGATTTCTTCTAAGCGTCTGAGCTGATTTTCGAGCACTTCCGTGACTAAGGCTTCGACCCGCTCGGCCGAAGCACCGGGGTACGGGGTGATCACAGAGGCGAAACGGTTAGTTATGTGTGGATCTTCAGTGCGCGGCAGACTCGAGATAGCGCCAAAGCCCGCGACCAGTAATAGTGCAATAACGAGGCTGACTAAGCGGCCGTTTTCAACAAAGGCTTTAATCATAACTACCTCGTGGCTGCGGCAATGGGAGACACGGCTTGGCCTACGACCAGCTTATGGAGTCCTTGGCTGACATAGATTTCATTGGGCTGAATCGCGCCTTGAATGTAGGCCATGTCTTGGGTTGTGTAGAGAATTTCCACATCTCGTCGCTCTATGATGGATTGCTGTTCATCATTTGCGATGACATACAGATTCCATAATCCGCGAATGCCATCCGTCAGCGCTGAAATTGGCACCCAATACCCAGCTTGCTCAATTTGCTGCTGTTGATGCAGATACGCAATTTCACCGTTAATCACACGGGCATCTTGGGGCAGGCTGATCCTAAGTTGTAGGGTGCGACTGACGGGATTCACTTCGGCGCTGATACCGGCAATTTCGGCGGTAAAGGTTTGGTCTTGCACGCTGACTTGTACTTGCTGTCCGGCGTAAAACTGCTCCGCTAACGCGACAGGTACGCCAATGTAGGCTTCAGGATTGATATTGCCCACTAAGGTGAAGATAGGGCTGCCCGCAGTAACCACTTCGCCTAAGTTATGCAGTTTTTGGCTGATGGTGCCGTCAAAGGGCGCCACTAAGATGGATTTATCGAGCTTAAGTTGATTGGCATGCTGTGAGGCAAGTAGGCGGTTTTTCGCCGCGGCTAAGCTATTTAATTGTGAGCGGTTTTCATCTAATAGCTGCTCAGAGACATAGCCCGATTTTTTCAATTCTTGATTACGTTTTAGAGTGCTGGTGGCCAGATCAACATCGGCTTGGGTTTGCGCCAGACTCGCTTGGATTTCCTGGCGCTCGGCTTCGAGTAGTCGGGTATCGAGGATTGCCAGTATTTGGCCTTGCTTCACTTTGATGCCGGAATCGGCCTGTAGTTCGTTTAACTTACCAGCCAGTTCAAAGCCGACGCCAGTTGTGTTGCCCGCACGGATAGTCCCCGTGAAGGTCTGCTCGTGCTGATAGCTTGGGGTCAGGATCAACGCTTGGCTCGTGACTGTGGGCAGTACGGTTGTCGTGGCGTGTTCAGTGACTTCCTTTTGACAGGCGGATAATGTGACTAAAGCAAACACGCAGACGCTGATAGTGCGCCAAGAACGTCGGGCAGTTCGATCCATTTTAAGTGCTTCCGCTGTAAGTTAAACGTTAATGCAATGTAACTAGACTTGCTAGTCTAGTTGTGCGGAACTAGACTGTCTAGTCTATTTTGTGCTTAACTAATGCCAATTTATTATGTCTATCTATTCGAGAGTCGATATGACGCATTCCTCTGAGACGCAGTTACCTCTGAGCCGTAGCGAACAAAAACGTCAGCAAGTGCTTGTGGCTGCTATTGATTTATTTTGTCGTCAAGGGTTTCCCCATACCAGTATGGATGAGGTTGCCAAGCTTGCGGGCGTGTCGAAACAAACCGTCTATTCCCATTACGGCAGCAAAGATGAATTATTTGTTGCGGCAATCGAATCTAAATGTGTTGGCCATAATCTTAATGATGATTTGTTAAGTGATCCCACTAAGCCTGAATCGGCATTAACTCAGTTTGCCCTGCAGTTTGGGGAGATGATCGTCAGCCCTGAAGCTATTACGGTATTCAAAGCCTGTGTGGCGCAATCCGAAAGTCATCCTGAAGTGTCGCAGTTGTTCTTCGACGCGGGCCCGAAACATATAGTGGGGTTATTGGCGGATTATTTAGTGACAGTAGAAGCCCTAGGGCAATATCACTTCGGTAATGCGCACCATAGTGCGGTGCGTTTATGTTTAATGTTGTTTGGTGAGCTAAAACTCAAATTAGAATTGGGCTTGGCGGCCGATGAACTCGTTGACGATAGAAATGAGTATATTTTGGGTTGTGCAGACATGTTCCTAAAGGCGCATCGGGTTTAATAAAACTTGCACAATATAAAAGTATCATTTTGTATCTGAACATTGAAAGCATGAACCTTTTAGCTTGATAGCGCGTATTATGCGCAAAAATCTGTTAATCAATTTAAATGCAAGGAGCTGACGTGGCTAATCGAGAACTCTCACCATCGAGCGCAAAACTGCGCCTGCTGAAAAGCGCTGTATTACTTTTGCCGTTAATGAGCTGTGCTGCTATTGCAGCTGATAAACCTTCGCAGGAATACAAGCCTTTTAGATTAAGTGTCGCGCAGATCAGCACCCAGAGTGCCGAGGTTGCCAATGGTAATACTGAGCTACAAAGGGATAGTTTATTACTGAGTGCAGGGATGAATGTTCCGTTAAATCAGCAATGGTCTTTGGGCTTTCGTGTGGGTTACGACAGGCTGGATTATGATTGGCGCAATATCACCCTCACTGGTGCTAACAATGTCGCACCGCTGTTTGGTACCGACGGGCAGAATTGGGAGCATATCAATCGTTACCGTGCCGGAGTGTCGTTAAATTATCGCATGGATAAACATTGGGCCTTCTTTTTAGCGCCGCAGATCCAATATGCTTACGCCGATACTGCATCGGCCAGCGAAGCCCAGAGTTACGGTATTGTGGCGTCTGCCATGTATGCATTTGATTCGGGGAATATGATTGGCTTTGGCGTCGCGTATCTTAATGATATCTATGAAGTTCGCACTGTGCCATATCTCGCCATGCGCTGGCAGATAGATGAACATTGGGCACTCGCCAATCCTTTCCAAGCCGGTTTTAGCGGTCCCGCAGGATTAGAGCTGAGTTATCGATTTAATTCCGATTGGAATGTCGGCTTTGGTAGTTCGCGTCGTACTGAGCGATTCCTTATCGAAGACGATGACACTGTGGTAGAAACGAACGAATGGGTGAGTTATTTACGTGGCGGTTGGCAAGCAACCCCAGCATTAACAGTAAATCTTTACGCCGGTTATTACTTTGATGGTGAGTTAGAAGTGACCGACCAAGCTGCGCTTGATATGGATAGCCAAGGCGCTGCGGCCTTGGATATCGAATTCAAATTCTAACGTTAATGTCAGTTATTTGCCTAGCATGGCCTCTTTGAGGCTTTTCTGGGCTGGCTTGTCACCTAGCCAAATTTTTAACAGTGCTTGACGGAACATTTCACCTTCGATGGTGGCTTGTTCCTGACCATTTTTATAGGCCGTCACGCCGCGGGCTTTATTGGCGACTAAGGTAAATTGGTCGCCTTCTTTAATTTCTTCGTTAAACAGCGCCATAAAGGCATCGATTTGCGGTTGAATATCGGCGGTATTATCTGCCGTCGCGTGCTCAAAACCTTCGGTGATCGCATCGCGCATTTTTTCTGAGGTGATCATGCCAGAGGTAATGTTAAGGCGGATTGCCGCAATTGGAGCATCGATAACCGCTGCTGTGCTACTCAAGGCCGCTGGCAAATACAGACTGCCCACATATAAATCCATAAAGAACTTACTGCGAACCCCCGCGCCATTAAGCTGTAATGCTTGACTATCTAACGTCACAGTATCAGCGACTTGCACACCTGAGACTTCTTTGGCCATTAATGTGTGGGGTAATAACAGCGCGCTGGCTAGGGTAAGAGTGGAGAGTAACTTCATAATACACCTCATTTTTCTATTTTAATTATTGGGTTTAAATCAGATTTTATGAGTATTTACAGCAGAAAGTTGACCCCAACTTCTCAAATACTCGGCATCGGAAATGGATGTTAATCTAAAGAAGAGGGGAGAGATAGGCTAATTGTGCTTAAGTATCTTTCGAGTATGGCATACTCATCATTAAGTATGGGCATGCCAACAAGATGACTCATCGCGTTAAAATACTGACGTAAAAGTATTGCTGTAAAACTATTGGCGGGTAAATTATCAGCGTTAAGCAATCTGGTATAAATTATCCGCGAGTGCCCAGCTTGTACTGTCCACTCTGTTCGAACATCACAGCTTGTTTCTGTTTTGGTGAGATCAAAATTGGACCGTCGTCGAAGAAGAGAAAACACTTCCAATTACGGACGAACACATCCCAACGAGTTTCAATAATCTGATATTTTTCATAGCAAAAATACACCGGCGTCTCATCTGGCCATTGTATAAACTCGGCTAACATGGCGGGTAAACTGCTCTCTTCACTATCCCAAGCACTCTGCCAATGATCTGTTTCCACCCAAGCATCAGCCTTCGCCGCCCAATCTCCCTTAGTGAATTGCTCCGCACGACTACTCTTGTTGCTAATCCATTGATTCCAGATTTCCATCGCACTTTTATCTGTTAACGGCAGGATATGCGCCTTGTCTTCGTCAGTTACAGGCAAGTCCTTGTGGTTGAAAATCCACTTACGGCGGTATTGATCTAGCGGTATATAAGTGTTGGCCACATTAGCTCTTTATTACATAGTAAATTATGCCCGATTATACCTAAGGTTCGCGGGCTTGTGGATCTTAAGCTTACATAATTTGTCAATTTGACTTCAGTTCTAAATTACGATAAAGCTTTTGTAAATGCATTTGTGCTGCAAAGTTGTTCGGATCTAAGGTTAATATTTCTGTTAATACGCTTACGGCTTGTTCGGGTTGGCCTATATCCTTCCAAAAAAGCCCAAATTTGAGAAGCACCGGAATATCAGTTGGGTATTTTTCTAAATAGTTTAGATAATAGTCTAACGCTTGTTGGTACTTACCTTGAAGCTTAAGTATTTGAGCATAGTGAGGTAAGTAATCGTCACTAAATACAATAATTTTACTATAAGTATTTTCAGCCAGCGTAATATCCTTGAGTTTCAGGGAGAGTAATATAATTTGTTTTAGTTCAGTTTCCGTACGATACTCTTCTGAGATATTAAGTATAGACTCTAGTGCTGCGGACTCTTCGTGCAGAAGTAAAAATTGGTAACTCGAGGCTAAATAATATAAACGGGTTAACTCTGGGTTATCTGTGATAAATGGACTGATGTATTGAATCATTTTGCTTATCCCGAGTAAGTGCTGATTTTGCATTAAGATCGCCAGCTTTTTAAATGCATCTTCCACATTATTGACAGTAGCCTCTTTTGCACTAGTACTGTGACTCTGTTGGCTAAGATATTGTAAGTATTCTTGTTCAATCTCGTCGAGTAGAGCTATATCTGCATCATTCAACTTCTGATGGTCGGGCATATAGTTTTGTTTCCAAATTAATGCTCGGCCTAGCTGATTATCCTGCCGCCACTGTCTAGCAATCGCCGTTATATCTGTTGGCACAGTGAGTTCAGCTAATCTTATTTCCACTCTGGATGCGGCATCATTGATTAAGACGCTAAGTTCAGTGGCTATGTTTAAATATGCCTTATAGTAAATGTTATTATTTGTACTGAGATCTAATTGTGACCAATGTTCGCTCTGTTTTGTCGATAGGAAATGTGAGAATTCGTAGTAGCCGTAAAATTTAATTAAGCTTCCAAAATGGTGGTATTTTTGATTGAGTGTTTTTTCAATCTTGTCTATTTTTCTGTGTAGTTCAACAACGGTGTGTGTGGTACCCTCTATTTTTAGCATGGTATTTGAATAATGCAGGGCCTTTTTGAGCAATTTTATTAAGGCATTAAAAGTGTTTGAGGTTAAAGAGAGATCAGTTAGGGTATTTGCTAATAGCTTACGTCTTTGTTCGATAGATAGTTTGTGCTTACTTGGTTGAAGTATAGCTCTATCTTCAGGTGTAATTGTTGCTAGCACCAGTTGTTCTGGTGAAAGCTGTTGTATACCCTCAATTCTTGCAGCGTTTGCTGATAAATTGATACACTTTGCATGGTAACAAATCACTTCTTCTTGTAAAGATTGCATGGCTTGAAGGAGTTGTATTGGAGTTTCTGCCATTTCACCTGAATAGGTTTCTACCCACTCGAACATGACTCCTAAATTAGGGCCAATATCTGCACCGAATGTATTCTTTGCATGGGTTGCACCAGACTGAGAATGACAAAAATCAGAGCCACAAAGTAATATTTGTTCAAATCCCATTTCTTCGGCAATTTGCACAGCGGCATTAGTTACGGTAGGGCCTTTTGGCAAAATATTATCGCTATCTCGAGAATCCCAAGGTAATCGTGGACCTGTGTATAGCACGCTGCCAGCCCACTGTCCGAGTAATAGGGGACTAACATGATATGAGCAAATAAATAGACTGTTTTCGTACAAGGCCATCATTTCTTTATTTACTGTCAACGCATGATCTTGGGGATCGACCGAAACTATGATATCCACAGGAATTCCTGCAATAGTCAGTTTATGCGCTACTCTTGATACAGCGAAAATAACCAACTGTTCTCGATGGCTTTTTATCCAGTCGATATGCTCATCTAAAGAAGGGCCTCCGCCTAAAACTATGCAGGTTTTACCCATGAATTTCTGTTTTAGTATGGATGCGGGCTGAAGAGTTTCGCTTAAATTAATTAGTTGCTTTTTAATAAAAATTTTCTGGGAAAAGCCGATATTGCTTTCGAAGTGCTCGTGTTCTATTTTTTTTTCAACGAAATAATTTAATTGTGCATATTCATCAATGTAGTTCCCTGAAACTGCAATTGAACGATGAACTTTAAATTGATTTTTAGCAATAAAAATATTATTACGAGTTTCTTTTAATAATGCATCAAACATCTCAGGCGAACATATTTCAATTGATTCAGATAGTTCGTCTGGGACTTCAATTGTTAGTAAGTTCAGTACTGCATTAAAGTCTACAAAAATAAATTTACTGCCATCGGGAATAGCTAGCTCCATAACATAGTTAGCAAGTAAACCAGAATCCAGACCTATGACTATGTGAAGGGTATCTTTATGGGAAAACTCGGCCTTATACCTATTATTAAATAGCGTTTTCGAGTCGCATTGCTCAAAGGTGTTGCGATTAATGCTCGGTAGATAGTACTCATTGAATTGACTAACCGAGAAAACAGCGGAGAGAATGGGTTCGTTTACTGTCATCATCTGTTGTGTACCTTGTTATCTCGTTATAGTCAAATTTTTGGCAAACATTGAATATGTACGGAAAATTTTCGCATATTTTCATGCAGATAGCATAATGAAATCAAATTTATTTTTGTAAAAAAATAGCACGATTGCCTCACAAATAGTTATTGTATCTCTGGGACTTAATATCAAACTTGTATAAAAAACGCTCGTTTTTTGTTTTTGGTGATTTTGCTAATTTAGGGAAAATAAGTCAAATTGCTCTGGATTAGACTTTTACTGTAGTCATATTGATGATTAAAAACACAGTTTGGAATAGATTGTCGTAAAAATTCTAAAAACGGTCGACAATTCAAATTAAGTTACTAAAATTATATAAATTTATGCATGGTTGTGGTTTAGTAGCGTTCATGTTTTTACTTATGATAATCATCGTTTTGGTCTTACCGCCAGTGAATTTTGGTATGTTTTTTGCTTTATAACTAATGTTCCAACCTTAGTAGGTTGTGATATACCTAAGTCAGATAGTGTTGGCACTACAGTGATCATTCGGAGCGTATATGTTTGACAATAAATCGATTCTCATAACTGGTGGAACAGGTTCTTTTGGTCAAAAATATACCAAAATGATATTGGCGAAATATAAACCAAAACGGTTGATTATTTTTTCCCGTGATGAGCTAAAACAATACGAAATGCAGCAAGTTTATAACGCGTCTTGTATGCGTTATTTCATTGGTGATGTTCGTGATGCTGATAGACTTGTCCAAGCGTTGAAAGATGTTGATTACGTGATTCATGCCGCTGCGTTAAAACAAGTACCTGCCGCAGAGTACAATCCTATGGAGTGTATTAAAACCAACATTCATGGTGCTGAGAATGTGATCAAAGCAGCAATCGCGAATAAAGTCAGGCGGGTTATCGCATTATCGACAGATAAAGCTGCGAATCCGATCAATTTGTATGGAGCGACTAAGTTGGCTTCTGACAAATTGTTTGTTGCTGGAAATAATATTGTGGGTGAAGGTAATACTCGGTTTTCAGTAGTGCGATACGGTAATGTTGTTGGTTCTCGTGGTTCAGTAGTACCTTTTTTCAAATCATTAGTGAATAACGGTGCCGTTTCTTTACCTATCACTCATCCCGATATGACTCGCTTTTGGATTACCTTGCAAGATGGGGTGGACTTTGTGCTTAAGAATTTTTCCCGGATGCAAGGTGGTGAGATTTTTGTCCCCAAAATTCCGTCTGTTCGCATCACCGACTTAGCTGATGCCTATGGGGCAGGATTAAAGCATGAAATTGTAGGTATACGCCCAGGTGAGAAAATGCATGAAATTATGTGTCCTGGGGATGATTCGCATCATACACTTGAGTTCGATGACCATTTTGTTATTACACCGAGCATTTCATTTTTTGGTAAGAATAATAACTATTCTACTAATATGTTAGGTGAAACAGGCACCTTAGTCGAACAAGGATTTGAGTATCATTCGGGTAATAATCCTCATTTCTTATCAATTGAGCAAATAAAGTTACTCGATGAGGAAGCATAATGATTCCTTATGGACATCAATCAATAAGTCAATCAGACATCGATGCAGTTACGACTGTTTTGACTTCTGACTATCTGACCCAAGGTTCCCAGGTGCCTATGTTCGAATCGGCAGTTGCAACTGTAACTCGGGCAGAGTATGCCATAGCGGGTAACAGTGCGACCTCTATGTTACATGTGGCCTGTTTAGCACTGGGTGTTTTACAACAAGATATTGTTTGGACTTCTCCCATCACTTTTGTAGCATCAGCTAATTGTGCTCTTTATTGTGGTGCTAAGGTTGATTTTGTTGATGTTGATCCCCTCACGGGTAACATGAGTGCAGTTGCTCTCGCTAACAAGCTACAAGAAGCCAAAAAGCAAGGTTGTCTTCCGAAGGTCATCATACCCGTTCATTTATGTGGCCATAGCTGTAATATGGATGTGATAGGAACGCTTGCAAAGCAGTATGGTGTAAGGGTTATAGAAGATGCCTCACATGCTATAGGTGGGCAATATCAGGAGCAATATATTGGTCAGTGTCAGTATAGTGACATTACGGTATTTAGTTTTCATCCTGTTAAAATTATCACTACTGCTGAAGGAGGTGTCGCTACAACTAATTGTGCAGAACTTGCTAAGGCAATGGTTTTTTATCGCAGCCACGGTGTGACACGGGATAAAGAGATGATGCTAAGACCTGATGAAGGGGATTGGTATTATGAGCAGCATTTTTTGGGCTTCAATTATCGTATGACGGACTTACAAGCTGCGTTAGGAAATAGCCAAATTACGCGTCTAGATGAGTTTGTAGCTAAACGTAATCAATTAGCTCGTCGATATCATTTCCTATTGAAAGACACTGGGGTTGAATTTGTCTCTCCGTTAGATAATACACTTAGTGCTTATCATCTTATGATGATTTTATTGCCTGAGAATATTGCCCGTAAAGTGGTTTTTGATGCGATGAGAGCGGCAGGTATTTGTGTACATGTTCACTATTTTCCTGTGCATTTACAGCCGTATTATTTAAATCTAGGTTTTGCTGAGCATGATTTCCCTCAAGCTGAGCAGTTTTATCGCCATTGTTTAACCTTGCCGCTTTATCCCGATCTTAGGGACGAACAGTTAGTTTTTATTACTGAAACATTAAAAGGATTATTGTAGTGAACGTGGCAATAATTCCCGCCCGTGGTGGCAGTAAACGTATACCGAGAAAAAATATTAAGGCATTTAATGGTAAACCCATTATTGCTTATACAATTGAAGCTGCATTAATTAGCGGTTGTTTCGATCGTGTTATAGTATCAACTGACGATGATGAAATTGCCGCGGTTGCGCTGCAATATGGTGCTGAAGTTCCCTTTGTCCGTCCCTTAGCATTAGCCGATGATTTTGCGACGACAGGTGTGGTGGTGACGCATGCGCTTAACTGGTTAATAGAGTCTAACTCTAAGCCTTCGTTTGCTTGCGTTATGTATGCCACGGCCCCCTTTATTCGAGCGGAAATATTAAAAGACGCATTTGCGACATTAAAGCAAAACAAGCATAAAAAGTTTTGCTTTGGCGTAACAGAATTTCCCTCTTCAATTCAACGTGCCTTTAAAATAACGACTCACGGAGATGTTGAGATGTTTCAACCAGAGTATTTTAATACTCGCTCTCAAGATCTTGAAAAAGCTTACCACGATGCAGGTCAGTTCTATTGGGGCACGACAGAAGGCTTCTTGGAGAGTAAGGGGATGTTTTCGAGTGATTCTATACCATATCCATTACCTCGCCACCAAGTTCAAGATATTGACACTCCAGAAGATTGGGCAAGAGCCGAGGCACTATATCAAGTGATGCTCAAGCAAAGTGCCTAAGATGAAGAGGATCGTTTTTAGAGTAAATGCTGGGCAGGGGATCGGGATTGGTCACTTAGTCCGTTGTGCTGTGCTTGCAAGAGAATTGATTCAACAAGGTCATAAATGCCTTTTGGTATTGGGAGCTGTCGAGCAGGAGTTATCCGCATTTGTTGAAGGACTCGATTATATTTCACTCAATTTAGTATCGCCAACTTACCAAGATGAGTCACATGATGCTGCGTTATTTCTGAGCGTAGCGAATAACTTTTACGCAGACTGGGTTGTCGTGGATGACTATTATTTGGGTCGAGATTGGGAGTTATTGATTAAAGCACATGGCTATCAAGTATTGTCTATTGATGATCTTTGTCGCCCCCATGAGTGTGACATCTTGTTAGATGTACGTTGGCGTGGGGACAATACGTCTCTTTATTACCAAGATAAATTGCCTTCACACTGTATGGCCTTACTTGGCCCAGAGTTTGTGCTGTTATCTGAACATTATGAACAAGCTGTTATACATTCGCAGCCTGCGGAACAGCCTTTTACTCTCTTAGTTGGTCTTGGTGGTGGCGGAGATATTGTTACTATTCGTAAGTTAGTGGCGAATTTAGAACCTTTAGCGAAACGAAATCAGATAAAGATTCAGGTTATCCTTGGGCCCCTGTTTGATGACTCTCTAACTTTTATCGCTGAATGTGCGGACACTCCTTGGGTTGAGCCGCTCATTGGTATTAAAGAATTGTACCCTTATCTAAAGGCGTGCGATTTATATATAGGTGCAGCAGGCGGAATTTTATATCAATTGCTTGCGCTCAATAAACCAGCATTGACCTTTTCAACGGCAGAAAACCAAGTCACGCCAATAGAGCAGTTAGAAGATATCGGCCACTTCTTCCATGTTGACCAATGGTGTGAGCAAGATGTTGCTTGTCTTCCTGAATTTGTGGATGCGGTTATAAGGCATAATGGCCGAGTCCAAGGTTTACTTAATTCATCTCGATTTCATTTAGATGGGCTAGGGGCCCAAAGAGTCGTCAAAGCCATGATGGGTGAATTTACACCTGAGGAGAAAGTGAAACATTCTGCACCGTGTGTTGAGTTGATCCTCTCGAAACATCATAGTTTACGTCCTGTTAGCGATCGAGATATTAATCATTACCTTGATAGCCGTAACTTAGCAGCTAATGCGCAAAATATGATTAATGTGCAGCCCATTCCGCGTTTAGCGCACTATGCATGGTGGTTCAACACACAACGTGAGTCTTATTTACTGTCAAAAAACGGACAAGCTTGCTTGTATATTTGGCATCAAGTGAGACAAGTTGCACAACTGCATTTTTTAATTGGCGGTTGGTTTGTTTGTGACGATGACACGGGATTCCAAGATGCGCTACTTGCACTTAATTGGCAGTTAACTCATTGTGATAAAAAGTATTCTGGTATTCCTTGGATTGCGGTTATTCATCGTGAGAACAAGTATGTGAAGCTGATGAATGATTATCTTGGCTTTGAGACAATAGACGAAACGCATCCCTATGCTTCAGCCATTGGCACGGTATTTGCTGATGCACATTATAGTCAGTTTTTCTTTGTAACTCGGACGACTAAGCCAGATCCGCAGCTACACAATATACAGGTGGTGGCAAAATGATCGCTATGGAAGTAACCCCACAACCGTTGAAGTTGGGATTTATTGGCGGTTCTTATACTTCGGCCGTGGGTTACGCCCATGGTGCGGCTAGTCAGTTGGACGGGCGTTGGCAATTAGTTTCTGGATGCTTTTCACGCGATATAGATACCAGTTTAAAAACTGGCGCGACATGGCATCTTCCTGCAGATCGTGTGTATTCCGATTGGCAGCAATATATTGCCAAAGAGGCGGCGTTGCTCGATGCCGTTGTCGTGCTAACTCCAACACCAAGTCACGTTGATGTCGTATGTGCCTTGCTGCAAGCAGGAGTCGCTGTTATATGTGAAAAAGCGATGGCGGCGGATTTACAGCAATCGATAGCGATCCAAAAAGCCCTCGATGAGACTAAAGGATTCCTCGCTGTGACCTTTAACTACAGCGGTTATCCTATGGTGCGAGTGTTACGCAGGCATGTACAAGAAGGCACTTTTGGGGAGCTTAAACAGATCCAAATTGAGTTTCACTCAGATGGTTTTATTCAAGCACCAGAAAAAATGCATCCTCAAGCTTGGCGTTTGGTGGATGGTGCAATCCCTACGATTTTATTAGATCTTGCCGTGCATGTGCAGCATCTGAGTGAGTTTATTACTGGACAAATTCCCTTGAGCGTAAATGCCGATTTTCATCATTTCTCGATTTTTGATGGCATAGTCGATGACGCCTATTTGTGGGCAAAATTTGAAAAGGGGATGCGGGCTTCCTATTGGGTTAGTAAGACAGCTTTAGGCCATCGTAATGGGCTTAGAGTCAGATTATTTGGTGAACAGGCGAGTGCAGAGTGGTATCAGGAGGAGCCGGAGCGTCTGCATATCTACGGTAAAGACTCTGTTCGGATGACTTATGATAGAGGCAATTGTCATTTTAAAGAAGAAGTCCGCGAACGCTTTAAACCTGGACATCCCGCTGGCTTTGTTGAAGCTTTTGCTAATCTTTATAACGATATTGCCGATGCACTAGTTATGTTCCGTAAAAAGGGGCAATTTCAGTCGCCTTATGTATTTGGTTGGCAGCATGCCCATGATGGTCTCGTTATGTTAGACGCTGTTGTACAGTCAAATAAAACTGAGAGATGGGTTGAGATAAATTAAAGGTTATGTGCAAATGAAGATTAATATTGGTGAGCGCGGGATTGGTGACGAAGAGCCCTGTTATGTGATTGCTGAGTTATCGGGAAATCATGGCGGAGATATCCGTAAAGCAGTTACCCTACTTAAAGCCGCTGCCGATGCGGGAGCCGATGCCATTAAACTGCAAGTATATCGTCCTGATACTATTACGCTAAATGTGGATCATGGTGATTTTGCTATCCCAATGGATAACGCATGGGCAGCTTATAAAAACCTTTATGAATTATATGAATATGCTCATACTCCTTGGGAATGGCTACCTGAATTATTTGCCGAGGCCGCGAAACTTGGGGTTGAGTTATTTGGTTCTGTCTTCGACGAGACGTCAGTCGACGAGCTAGAAAAATTTGCTGTAAAGGCTTATAAAATAGCGTCTCCCGAAATTGTCGATCTAGCATTGCTAGAAAAAGTCGCCAAGACAGGTAAGCCAGTCATAGTCTCTACTGGGCTGGCAAGCTTAGAAGATATTTGCCGTGCGGTAACTTGTCTTAAGCAACACGGTTGTGAGCAAATAATTTTACTCAAATGCACAACAGCCTATCCTACACCTCCAGCAGAAGTTAACCTAAAAACGATACAGCATTTAAAAGACACATTCCAATGTCCTGCTGGACTTTCTGACCATACAGTTGGTATAGGCGTATCGATTGCAGCTGTTGCGTTAGGCGCAAATGTAATTGAAAAACATATAAAATTGGATGATGGAGAAGAAACTGTCGATAGCTTCTTTTCACTCACAGTCGCTGAATTTCAAACGATGCTGGCAGAGATCCGTCGAGCGGAATTGGCGGTTGGCAAAGTAGATTACAGCTTAACGCCCGGTGCGAATAAGAATCGAAATGGACGACGCTCACTGTATATTTCGGCACCGATGCAGCAGGGCGATATTTTTACTGAGCTGAATGTTAAATCTGTGCGGCCAGGTTTCGGTCTTGACCCACAATATAAGTCACTAATTTTGGGGCGCAAAGCGGGTAAAGATCTCATCGCTGGCGACAGATTAAGCTGGGATGTTATTCAATAGTCTGAAATGTTTCATTTAAAAATGGGTGAGTAGTAATGACAATAAATGACGTGACAAATTTTATCATCGATTATGTGCGGCAACATTTAGAAGATGACAGTCAGATTATTGATGAAAATTGCAATTTTGTTTCAACTGGCTACTTAGACTCATTTGCTATTTTGAGTCTTATCATGACATTAGAAAGTCAATACGAGATTAAGTTCGCGCCAAGTGAACTCGCAGAGTCTGAGCTCCAAGTCATAGGTAATTTAGCGCAAGTGGTGGTGAATAAAATTGCGGGTAGAGACTGATGTCTTGCTTATATGAGAGATTTAGGCTGGTTGCCCAGCAGTTTCATGATAAAACTGCGTTGATCGATGGCGATGAGTGTTATACCTATGGCCAGCTGTTGTCACTCATTGAATTATGGTGCAAGCAGATTGTACTGATTTGCCAAACTCAAAGACCGCGAGTAGCGCTGTTAACTGACTCTCTATTACATTCTTTTACTGTCTCTGTTGCGATCGCAAAATTAGATGGTGCATGTATACCTACGAATGCACAAATGCTGGCACCACAGTTGTTGGCCGGATGGAACGCGACAGATGTTAATCTTGTGGTTTACGATCGTAGTGTTAGCGCAAAAGTGCATTCTTTAGCCTTGCCGTTTGGTATTATAGCCACTGATGCATTGGCGATACCTACGGGGAATATTCCTTCCAATCACAATACTTACGCTAATAATATTGAATTTACTCAAGATGATTGCCATGCGTCAGAAGCGCTTAGCTCGTTGGTCCAAGAAGCCATAGATAACGACTTTTTGATCACCCTTTCATCTGGCTCAACCGGTGATCCTAAACCTATTGTGGTGTCACAAAGTGTCAAACTTGCAAGAGCGCAACAGACTTGGGATCTGTATCATTTAACGTCTGACGATGTAGTGCTATGTGCTTCACCATTTTTTCATTCTTTAGGTCAGCGACTTAGTTTTGTACCCTTATTATTGGGAGCCACTTTAGTGAGATTGGCCCCCTTTACGCCAAAACAGTGGTTAGTGTTAGTTGAGCAACATGCGGTGAGTTTTGTGATCAGTGTCTCGTCGCACCTGTATGCCTTAAAAGATGAACTACTCGATAACGCGATAGCATTAAAGTCACTGAAAACTATAGTGACGTCATCAGCTCCTATAGATGCGGCTTTTAAAGAGAAAATTTTTGACGCAATTGGCTGTGATTTTCACGAAATTTATGGCGCGACAGAAATTGCCGTCGCAACCAATTTAGCGCCCTGTGATGCAAAATTTAAATTTAATACTGTCGGCTACCCATGTGAAGCGATCGATGTTCGAATACTCAATTCAAATCTATGCGTCTGTGGGATCAATGAGGTTGGGGAAATAGCAGTAAGGTCTCCACTAGCGTTTAGCGGTTATTACCATAAACCTGAATTAACATTGGCTGCGTGGCATGGAGATTATTTTCTAACTGGCGATCTCGGTAAACTCGATAGCGAAGGTTTTTTAACTTACGTTGGTCGTAAAAAAGACGTTATTATTTCGGGGGGCATCAATATATATCCGAAGGATATTGAGGCTGTACTCTCCACGCATGAAAGAGTGTTAGAAGTGGCTGTTATCGGTGTAGATGACCAGTTGCTAGGTGAAGTTATCGTCGCCATCTGTATTGTAAAAGATGCAGATCGTTTAGAGCCACAGCTTCGAGCCTTAATCAACCGTTCATTAGCGCCTTTTCAGCGTCCTCTAAAATACTTTTTCCCAGAAAAATTGCCATTAACGGCAACGGGAAAAGTGTCTAAGAAATTGTTGAGGGAACAGTATAATTCCTTAAATAATGGTTGGACAGCCGTACTTGAAACGATGTTGTACGGGGGGAAAGGCTAATGAGTGAAAGGTATATTTTTGGTGCAGGCATTCAAGGTGAAATTTTTTTTCAAAGTTTTCAATTCTCATCGATCACACTTGATGGTTTTATTGATGCCTATAGTCAACAGACTCATCTATATGACTTGCCGATAATACGCCAAGAAGATATCGAGAACAAAGACGCCGAAATATATATATCAGTAGGGTTATTAAGTCGACGTATCAAGTCTGAGCTTGTGGCACAGGGCTTTACTAGAGTATATGACTTTACAGAGTCCATTTTTGCTTGTCCTGCTATTATCCAACAATTAATTCCCCACAGTCTTTGGTATTCAGCCGTGATTGATGAAATGGTGGAACTCGAGCAATTGGCAAAAGTAAGGGGTCTGTTATTTGATGATAAGAGTCGGCAATTATTAGATCAAATAGTTCGTTTTCGTCAACATCATCGAGTTGAAGATTATCCAATCCCCGATCCTCATATTCAATATTTTGCTGAAGATATACCTGTTTTTAACCATTTGTCAGCACTGCGTTTTATTGATGCGGGTGCATATAATGGCGATACGTTAACCTCATTATTTACCGCTGCGCAATTACATGCACTACCGGTAGAATACTGCGCTAGTTTTGAGCCTGACCCCATTAATCTATATAAATTAAACTGTAGAGTTAAAGCATTGGGGTTGGAACATCAGGGGCGAGTATTTATTTACCCTGCTGGCGTATGGAGTAAGTGCTGTTTGTTAGCTTTTGATGCTGAACACAGTACTTCAAGCCGATTAACCGGAACCACGGGATCACAAGATAATTTGGTGAGTTGTGTGGCACTCGATGACGTGGTTTTTGGAGGATCACCCAACTTTATCAAAATGGACATAGAAGGGGCTGAAAAGGCGGCTCTTTTAGGGGCAAAGAATATTATTCAAACATATCGCCCTGTTTTGGCAATTTGTCTCTATCACAATCCTAGCGATTTATGGGATATTCCTTTGATGATCAACGATATGGTTCCAGACTATGACATGTACATTAGAGTCTATGGTGATATGTTATTGGAAACTGTGCTGTATTGTATCCCAAAAAAACGCAATGAAAATGTTGGACCCGATAAGGAATAATAAATATATGTGGAAAGAGCAAGTTAACGCCATGATATCAGACATGCGTAATGCGGATCCCAGTTATCAGCCAAGTCACTTCTGGCAACATGGTGCAAAGAGCTTGCAGCAGGATCTAGCCGATTACGGGATTGAAAATTTTCGAACGCTAAATAGCGCCCTAGGCTATTTCGTTCCAACATATTTATTTCATGGCTGGGTTTTACAGCCAGAACGTTATCAAAATATGTTAACTGTTTGTGATGGCGTCCTTCAAAATGACCGGCGCGCCATGATGTCAATGACGGAGTTTTTATCGGGTGAAACTCATGCTAAAAGTGACTATCGAGTGTATAAAGCGAGTGAGCAGTTACGTGCCCCGTTTACACAAAATTTCAGTGAAAGCCATGTAGGCAACCCATTAGAACAGTTTGAGTTTGATGGACATTTTTATAGTCGCTCTAGTTTAAATTATCTACTAGGATTAAATTTTCTTAAGCAACATATACAAGATATTTCGGTCAAAACTGTCTTAGAAATCGGTGGTGGTTTCGGTTCACTCGGTGAGATTCTACTAAGTGATAGCAGAAATGAGACTTTTTATATAAACGTAGATATTCCTCCGACCTGTCTCTTTTCCAGTTATTATTTAAAACAGGTATTGGGTGCACATCTTGTGGCAGATTATGCCCAGTTACAAATTTACCCAGATTTGAATATTGATACACTACGTACTGAGTTTAGTGCCGTAGTCATGTGTCCTTGGCAGTTACCTGAACTCACTGGCGAAATTGATCTTTTTGTGAATTTTATCTCCTTCCAAGAAATGGAGCCTGAAATAGTACAAAATTATCTGCAACATGTAACACGGTTAAAAAGTAAATACGTGCTATTGCGTAATCTTCGCGAAGGAAAACAGGTCGCAAAAGACCACTCTCATGTTGGTGTTAAAGTGCCTATCTTGGGAGATGATTATGATAAATTCTTACCTGAGTACGAGCTTATTGCCACAAATGTATTACCTTTTGGTTTTCAAACAATTGATAAATTTCATTCAGAATTACGACTTTACAAAAGAAGTTAATATACATAAGCCTTGTCAAAATTAGGTTAGTGAAATAAGGAATTAAGTTATGAAAGCGGTTATTTTGGCTGGTGGATATGGAACACGTATTTCTGAAGAAACTTTGTTCAAACCAAAACCGATGATTGAAATTGGTGGTAAACCGATTTTATGGCATATAATGAAGCTATATTCCGCTTATGGTATTAATGACTTTATAATTTGTTGTGGGTACAAGGGATATGTAATTAAAGAGTATTTTGCAAATTATTTTCTTCATATGTCCGATGTGACCTTTGATATGCGAAATAATAAGATGGAAGTACATCATCAGATGGTTGAGCCTTGGAGGGTAACCTTAGTCGATACAGGTCAAGAGACTATGACTGGAGGACGATTAAAACGAGTAGCCGAATATATTGAAGGAGAATCAGCTTTTTGTTTTACATATGGTGATGGGCTCTGCGATGTTAATATCCAGAATGTAATTGATTTTCATATGGCTAAAAAAGTGAAAGCGACTTTAACTGCAACTCAAGCCCCAGGCCGTTTTGGAGCGCTCAATATTTCTGGTGACCTTGTAACGACCTTTAAAGAAAAACCAAAGGATGATAGTTCTCTGATTAATGGTGGTTTTTTTGTTTTATCTCCTGAAGTATTAAATTATATTGAGGGTGATAACACTAGTTGGGAAGAGGGACCTGTACAAATGCTTGCAGAGGAAAATAATCTCGCAGTGTTTAAACATAATGGTTTCTGGCAACCCATGGACACACTTAGAGATCAGAAATACCTTCAGGAAATGTGGCAGAATAATCAGGCACCGTGGAAGATATGGTAACAAATCAGCAATTTTTTAAGGGAAAAAAAATCTTAATCACAGGACATACTGGGTTTAAGGGGAGTTGGCTTTGTTGTCTGCTTAAACATTATGGTGCAGAAGTCATTGGTTTCTCTCTTGCCCCTTTAACCCAGCCTAATATGTTTACCTTGTTAAATATCAATGCGAATATTGAGTCTATTATTGGTGACATCCGAGACTTTGATACTATAAAAAGAGTGTTAATCGATCATCAACCTGAGATTGTCATTCACATGGCAGCGCAAGCATTAGTTCGTCATAGTTATGACCATCCTGTTGAAACTTATAGCACTAATGTAATGGGTCTTATTAATGTTTTTGAAGCAATACGATTAACAGAGAGTGTTAAATGTGTCCTCAATGTAACTTCCGATAAGTGCTATCAAAACAGGGAATGGCATTGGGGATATCGAGAAAGTGATTCCCTTGGTGGATTAGATCCTTACAGTAGTAGCAAAGCATGTTCAGAGTTAGTTACCAGTTGTTACCGTAATTCTTATTTAAGTCAATCTGGAGTGATCGTGGCTTCAGCAAGAGCGGGAAACGTTATTGGTGGTGGTGATTGGTCTGAAGATCGATTAGTGCCAGATCTAGTTCAAGCTTTCAGTTTACAACAGATAGCAAGTATTCGAAATCCGAGTGCTATCCGTCCGTGGCAACATGTTTTGGAACCTTTATCTGGTTACTTAGAACTGATCAATTACCTTTTGAGTCGTGATGGGAATCCTGATGAAACTTCTTACGCTTGGAATTTTGGTCCAGCAGAAACCGATGCAAAAACTGTTGAATGGGTAGCGCAACAGCTAGCAAAAAACTGGGGAGATGGTGCATATGTCAAAAGTGAACCTCAAATTAATGCTCCACACGAAGCTCATTTTCTTAAGTTAGATACATCTAAGTCACGCAGTATTTTAAATTGGCAATCTAAGTGGGAAATTGAACTGGCCATTGAGAAAACGATAGAGTGGTACAGTGGGTTTTATCAAGGTAAGAATATGGCATCAATAACCCAAACACAGATTCATGAATATTTGAATGATAAAGGTGATTAGCTTGACTGATACTTCTAAAAAATTGACAAAAATTAGAAAAGATATCGCTGATTTGGTCAAAGAGTATGCTGCAATTAAAGCCATACCCCAAAAATTTTATGGTGGTGATACGCCTATTCCACCTTCTGGAAAGCTTATTGGGGTTGATGAATACTCCAACATGGTTGAAGCATCACTTGATGGATGGTTAACAACAGGCAGATTTAATGACACTTTTGAAACTGATTTGTCATCAATACTAGATATAAAAAATGTCTTAACGACTAATTCAGGTTCTTCAGCAAATTTATTAGCGTTAGCAGCATTAACTTCATCACGCTTAGGTGACAGAGCATTATTACCTGGTGATGAAGTTATTACAGTTGCTGCAGGCTTTCCTACAACGGTTAATCCATTAATTCAATATGGATTAATACCAGTGTTCGTTGATGTTATGCTGCCAACATATAATATTAATCCTGATTTAATCGAAGAAGCTATCAGTAAAAAAACCAAAGCCATTATGTTAGCTCATACTTTAGGTAATCCATTTGATATTGATGTGATTATGCATTTGGCTAAAAAATATAATCTATGGGTAATTGAAGATTGCTGCGATGCATTAGGATCGACTTATCAACCATCATTGGCTTATTCTAAAGGACGTAATACACGTATTGAATCTGGCGTGGAGCGTTTGGTTGGCACTTTTGGTGATTTGGGGACATTGAGTTTTTATCCTGCACATCATATTACAATGGGTGAAGGTGGGGCTGTATTTACGGATAGTGCGCTTCTAAAGAGTACTGTAGAGTCATTTCGCGATTGGGGACGGGATTGTTATTGTGCTCCAGGAAAAGATAATACCTGCAATAAACGTTACTGTTGGAAGCTAGGGAGTTTACCTCAAGGTTATGACCACAAGTATATTTATAGCCACGTAGGTTACAACTTAAAGATTACTGATATGCAAGCGGCCTGTGGTTTAGCACAATTAGGTCATTTAGCTGAGTTTATTATGGCTAGAAAACGCAATTTTGAGTATCTAAAGACGGGCTTAAAATCTTGTGAAGAATACCTTATCTTACCTGAAGCAACGCCGAAGTCATCACCCTCTTGGTTTGGTTTTCCATTAACATTAAAACGTGATAAGGGCATCGAACGCTTAACATTACTTCAGTTTTTGGAATCTCGGCGAATAGGTACCAGACTTTTATTTGCTGGCAATGTAACTCGTCAGCCCTACATGAAAGATAAAAAATATCGAGTCTCAGGTCGTCTTAATACGACTGATTTAGTGATGGAAAGCTCATTTTGGATTGGTGTCCAACCAGCGTTAACAACGGAAATGCTAGATTATGTAATTGAATCTTTTGAAGATTTTTTCTTAAAAGAAAAAAGACTTTAGTTTTTTTGTAATCAGGTCGATACAAGTGTGTTAATGCTTGCGTGCTGATTTATAGGGTAGCTTGAGAAAGGAGAAGGACTATTAATACTTTAGAAAGAGAAATGCTTAATATTCTTAAGCAACTCAAAGATAACCATGGTGTCGTTGCCGTTAAAGCAGAATTTGAGGCAGAAGGTACTCGAAGTGATGAGTTTTTACGTTTGTTAGAGATCACTCGCAGAGCAGGCTTAGATGTAGCACTAAAAATTGGCGGCGCTGAGGCAATTCGCGATTTATTTGAAGCAAAACAATTCGGAGCTGATTACGTTGTTGCGCCTATGGTTGAAACGCCTTATGCATTAAGCAAATATATAGGAGCATATGAAACTGCGTTTACAAAGGACGAACTCGAGGATACTTCATTCTTATTCAATGTTGAGACAAAGACAACATTTAACAACCTAGCGCAAATTATTGATGTGATAGTTTCATCTGCGACTAAACCTGGAATTGTCTTTGGCCGTGTTGATTTTACTCAATCAAATGGAATGAAGCGTGGTGATGTTAATTCTGACAAAATTCTTGAATATTGTCTCGAGGTTGCTCGACAATGTAAGTTAGCAGGTATTGAGTTTGTAGTTGGTGGTGGTGTGTCATTAGATGCAATCGATTTTTTGCAAGCTCTAAAGGCAACGTATCTAACTCGTTTTGAAACAAGGAAAATCATTTTCAATGCAGATGCTTTGTCCATGGCTAAGCTCAGAAAGGGGTTGCTATTAGCTGTTGAGTTTGAACTGTTATGGCTTCAGAATAAGCATAATTACTATGCATGTATTGCTAAAGAAGATGAAACTCGGCTGGAATTGCTATCTACTCGAGTATTACAACTTCGGCAAGAAGTTGGCTAATTAGATGTCTATTCAGTTAGTTATTTTCGATCTTGATGGAACTTTGGTTGATAGTGCCAGAGAAGTGACGCAAGTTATTAATGAAATGCGTCGAGTTCGTGATCTTAAGCCTTTAAACCAAGATAGTCTATTGCAGGAGATGGGTCATGGAGCCGATAGGATTTTATCCTTGGCACTTCCTCAGTCAATTGAACCCGTTACATGTCTTGTTGCAGAGTTTCGGGACCGTTATAAATTGATATCAACACCGAAATCTTCTCTCTATCCAAATGTAGAAGCAACACTCAAGTTTTTGAAAAAAATTGGTTTTAAGTTAGCTGTATGCACAAATAAACCTTCAGCGCTCTGTGATAAAGTTTTACTTGAAACTGAAATTGCAGAGTATTTTGACGTTGTTATATCAGGTAGGCCTGATCATATAGCGAAACCGAATGCTGAACCTGTCTTAAGAGTGTTACAACAACTTGGCCTAGAACCTGCTAGTGCATTATTAGTTGGGGATACCACCATTGATCAAAAAGCGGCTAAGGCGGCCAATGTGCCCTTTATTTTTTTCAGCTCGGGCTATGATGATGGTGTAGCAAGAGGAGATATATATTGTGATATCAATGATATGTCGCAGCTCTTAGCTATGCGTCCGTTTAGCTTTAAAACTATTTCGTGTATATAGGACCCAACTATGACTAACGATGAGATTGTCGCCAAAGTACAACCGCGAATATATTCAGCGGTAAAAGTACCCATTGAAGATAGAGTACCTTTAAAAACACCATTTTCAGTTCATATAGATGTGTCAAGTATTTGCAATTACCGCTGTAGTTTTTGTTTTCAAGCCGACAATAGAGCAATGAAAAAGGTTGACTTGAAGCGTGGGAAAATGAGCGTGGAAATGTTCAAGAAGATTGTTAATGATCTTGCTGAATTCCCTGAAAAGATTAAAAAAATTAAAATTGGTAATCATGGGGAACCTACATTACACCAAGATCTTCCTGAAATGATTAAGTATGCTAAAGAAAAAAATGTTGCAGAAATTATCGAAGTTTTTACTAATGGTTCGAAGTTAACACCTGAGTTAAACCGTGCACTAGTGGATGCTGGATTACAACGTATTAATGTATCAATTGAAGGTTTAAGTGATGAAAGATACATGCAGGTTGCCGGTGTAAAGCAGAATTTTAATGAGATAGTTGAAGGTGTAAGACATCTTCATAGCATTAAAGGGCCTGAACTTACTATTTATGTGAAAATCGCGGACCAAACAAGTGCTCTTGATAAAGGTAATAACACAACATTCATTCTAGATGAAACAGAACGTCAATATTTTTTTGATACTTTTGGTGGTATTTGCGATGAAATTTTCATAGAGAAAATAGTACCTCAATGGGCAGAAACACAACTCGATAAGCAAAATGAAGTTGCTAAAACGGGGATGTATAATCAAAAAATAAAAAAATATAAAGATATTTGTCCGTTCACATTCATGTATTTGCATTTTAATTGTGATGGTCAAACTAGTCCTTGTACTTTGGATTGGCCAAGAAAGGTTGTCATTGGCAATGTAAATGAACAAAGTGTAAAAGAAATATGGGAAGGAAAGTCTCTACATCAATTACGAGTTGCTATGCTAAAAGGACGAAGAGAGCAGATTAATTTTTGTAATAACTGTTCTGCTCCTATGGTTTGTGTTGATGAGGATCTTGATCCACATAAGGAAAAAGTTTTAGCAGCGTTAAATGCATTAGATGAATCACTTGATGATAATGAGTGGATACAGTCTAATGAGTGGAAAATAAAAGAAATATTATAATTAACTATAGGTGAGTGAAATGTCTGTTGGTATAAAATTACTGGTGTTGGGATCCAATGGTTTTATTGGTAAAAACGCAGTGGAATATTATTCTGCGAAAGGTTATGAAGTATACTCACCAAAAAGACATGAGTTGAATTTACTTGATACGTGTGCTGTAGAAAAATATCTAGCGAATTTATGCCCAGATGTTGTCTTAATGAGTGCTGTAAATATCAACTCATTAAATGAAAATTTGATTTTATATTTTAACTTAGCCCGATGTTCACATCTTTTTGGTCGGATGATTACAATAGGTTCAGGTGCAGAATATGATATGAAAAATTACGAACCTATGATGAGTGAGGAATATTTTGGTAAGCATATCCCATCAGATACATATGGGTTGTCAAAATTTGTTATTTCAAATGATGTTGAAAAGTTTTCTAATAACATTGTTAATTTGCGAGTGTTTGGAATATTTGGTAAGTATGAGGATTATTCTCGTAGGTTTATTTCTAACAATATCTGTAGAATACTTTCTGGATTAGAAGTTTCTATTAATCAAGATATGTTTTTTGATTATCTTTATGTAGATGATTTTTTGTTGGCTGCTGAAATATTTTTTAAATCAGAATTTGTTTATAGGAATTATAATATATGTAGCGGTTATTCGATATCTTTGTTTAAGCTCGCCGAAATCATTAATGAAGTCGGTAATACAGATTCTGCAGTATTTGTAAAGCAGGAGGGGAGCAGAGGTGAATATTCAGGAAACAACTCACGTTATGTGAGTGAATTTGGCCCCTTAAAAATTACTCCATTTAAAGATTCAATTTCAAACCTTTATAAATGGTATGAAAAGCATCCTCAAAAAAATCAAATTTGTCAAAAAATCATCGAGATGGAACAGCTCAAATGATAAAATCAAAAGTGAGTTTACTGGTTCAGTTAGAAAAACGTCCAATCGTGATATGGGGCGCTAGAATGACGGGTATGGGGTTCTTACGTTTTTCTCTTGCAAACTCACTTAATATTGTCCGGTTTATTGACTCAGATCTTGCATTGCAGAATAAATTAGTCAATGACGTATTAGTTAGCTCACCAGATGTTTTGGCTACGATGAAAAAAGAGTATGAAAATTTAGCTATTGTTATTGCTGTATCATTAAAAGAGTCTGAAATTATTTCAATGCTAATGGATATGGGATTTTCTGCCCATGATTACATTTTGTATTCTGATTATTGCGAGTCTTTCTATACCATTGATATTATGGGGTCGTGTAATCTTAAGTGTCCATCTTGCGCACATAGTATAGATGGCGACAAAACGCCAATTGGTCGCATGCCATTGAATAACCTTGAAAAAGTGGTTGATAAGATTATTGGTGAGAACGAAATCGTAACTCACGTTAGCTTGTATAGCTGGGGTGAGCCATTTTTACATAAAAATTTACCTGAAATTATTTCATATTTACATGTAAACGGCATAGCTGTAGCACTATCCAGTAATTTATCTATCGACTCAGATGAATTATTGGGTAACGTTATTCGACAGTCACCTGAATATCTCAAAGTATCGTTGTCTGGTTATTATCCAGACACATATGAAAAAACTCATACGGGTGGAAATATTGATTTAGTAAAATCAAATATGTATCGTTTGAGATATTATTTAGATAAGTTTAAATCTAAAACCTTTGTTGATGTAAATTATCATTTGTACAATGATAATAATGGATTAAATTTAGAAAAAATGCGGATGCTTTGTGAAGAGTTAAAATTCTCTCTTTCAACTACTTACTCACTTGTTATGCCTCTTGAGCGTTGCTTAGACTATCTAGATGGAATTCATGACCCACAGACAGAAAAATTGAATTCAATGCTATTAGTAAATATTGAAGAGGGATTAGAGGCAAGTTCTAAGTATCGTTCTAAAATTTGTCCATTTAAAGAAAATCAGATAAATATTAACTGGGATTTAAAGGTACCAGTTTGCTGTACTGTTTTTAATCGAGATGGCATTACTGTTTCTGATAACTATCTTGAATCTACATTGGAGCAAATTAACTCAAATAAAAATAGTGCTAAGATTTGTGGTAAATGCATTAAATATGGTTTGCCTGCCTATAATATGGGTTTGAATCAGCAAAAATGGAAAGAAATTGCATCGACTAAGATTAGTCTTGACCATCAATAGCTAGATATTTGATAGGACTAAGTTATGACGTATTTTGAACAAATAGAACACTGTCGTTTGTGTCGCGCAGAGCTTCCAGGTAATGCGTTAATTACCCTTTTCCCATTTCCAAAAGCCGCGCAGCATTTTTTAACTAGCAAGCAGTTAGATAACGAATCGCCAATCGAACTTGCAGTTTTTCAATGTAATAAATGTGATTTAGTACAGCTTAAAGCTGCTCCAGTGAGTTATTTCAGAGAAGTTATTACTGCTGCTGTTTTGTCACCGCATTCTAGAACTACGCGGTTAAATGAAATTACAACTTTTGTTAAGAAATACAATTTACTAGGAAAAACTGCGCTTGAAATAGGTTGCGGTAAAGGTGGCATGTTAGATGTTATAGTTGATGCTGGTCTTCGTGCTGAAGGTATAGAATATTCAGAGAGTTCCGTAGAAGAGGGTGTTCTTTTTGAGAGAAGTATGATTTGTGGTTATCTACCAGATCAGAAAATAACTAAGAAAGCAGAAGTATTTTTCTCATTTAACTATTTGGAACATCAACCAGACATAAAACAATTTATAGATTCGATTTACACTAACTCAACAGATAATGCTGTAGGATATATTACAGTACCTAATTTGTCATACCTTCTCGAATCAAAGTGTCTATATGAGTTCGTTGCTGATCATTTAGTATACTTTACAGTTAGTACTTTACGTAGAGCATTTGAATTAAATGGGTTCGATGTGCTCGAGTGTCAGGAAATTAATAATAGTAATGATATTTTAGCAATTGTAAGAAAACGAAGTTCATTAAGATTAGACTCGTATATGGAAGAAGTAAATTCTTTAAGTGCCGAATTAAATACACTAGTCGATAAATATGTCTCTGTTGGGAAAAAAGTTGCTGTCTGGGGAGCTGGGCACAGAACATTAGCTTTACTTGCTATTAGTAAGTTGAATAATATTGAGTTTATTATTGATTCAGCTCCATTTAAGCAAGGGCTATTCAGTCCTGTTATGTTGACTAAAATAGTTTCACCAGAGACATTAGAATATTCAGATGTAGATGCAGTGATTGTAATGGTGCCGGGAATTTACCCTCAAGAAGTTTTAAACATCGTAAAGAATTTCAAGCGAAAATTTAACACTTATCTTCTCGAAGGAAATAAAATAGTCGCTTACTAAAGAGTTTATATAAATGAATATCAAATTATCGGACTATATTGCACAGCGATTAGTTGAATTAGGAATCGAGCAGGTTTTTATGGTGACTGGTGGAGGTGCTATGCACCTTAATCAATCACTTGGTAGGCATAATGGTTTGAACTGTATCTTTAATCATCATGAACAAGCCTGCGCTATGGCTGCAGAGTCATATAGTCGCTTAACTCATCGCCCAGCCCTTGTTAATGTGACTACTGGTCCTGGTGGAACAAATGCAATTACTGGTGTTCATGGTGCTTGGACAGACTCTCTGAGTATGTTAGTCATATCAGGGCAAGTTAAGTATCAAACAACGATTCAAAGTACTGGGATGTCATTGCGACAATATGGTGATCAAGAGATTGATATTTGTAAGATAGTGCACTCTATTACTAAATACTCACAGATGATTAGCGATCCATCTTCAATTCGCTATCACCTTGAAAAGGCATTTTATCTTGCAACGCATGGACGTCCTGGCCCTTGTTGGTTAGATGTTCCGATTGATGTTCAAAGCTCATTCATTAATCCAGATGAACTTGTAGGATTTAATCCGGAAGAATTAGAGCACCCATGGCTTAGTTTGGATTTGTTAAGTGAGTCAGCAGAAATTATTAGTGCAATCGAATTGTCTGAAAGGCCTGTTATTTTAGCCGGTTCTGGAGTTAGGATTAGCCGCTCATACGAGCCATTTCTTCAGTTAATCGATAGATTTCAAGTCCCAGTAGTTACAGGTTGGAACGCTCATGATTTATTACCCGACGAACATTCTTTATATGTAGGTAGACCAGGAACAGTTGGAAATCGCTCAGGTAATTTTGTCATTCAAAATGCAGATTTAATTCTTATATTAGGGTGCCGATTAAATATTCGGCAAATTAGTTATAATTGGACTGCATTTGCACCTAAAGCTTATAAGATTATGGTTGATATTGATGAGTTGGAAATGCAAAAGCCAAGTTTAATTATCGATAAACCTATACAAGCAGACCTAGCTGATCTGATACCATTTCTTTTACAGCAGAATATTGCTGCCCAACCTAAACATCGAGTTTGGTTGGATTGGTGTAAAGATAGATTGAAGCGATATCCTGTTGTATTAAAAGAGTATTGGAATTCATCTAAAGTGAATCCATATTGCTTTATGGATACGTTTTTCAAGATGCTATCTGATGACCAAATAGTCGTTGCCGCAAATGGGTCTGCTTGCGTGATTGGCTTCCAAGCTGCAGTAATTAAATCTAAAACTCGTTTATGGACAAATTCTGGCTCCGCATCTATGGGGTACGAGTTACCAGCTGCAATAGGAGCCTCTTATGGGGCTCCAGCTATGCCTATTGTCTGTTTTGCTGGCGATGGTAGTATTATGATGAATCTCCAAGAACTTGAAACTATCGTTGGTAATAAATTGCCAATTAAGATATTCATTTTAAATAATGCAGGTTACTCATCAATTTATCAAACACAAAAGAACTTTTTTGATGGTGTTGAAGTTGGTGCGAGTAGAAACTCTGGTGTTACATTTCCAAAATTTGAGTCATTGAGTAAGGGTTTCGGTTTACCTTATTTTAAATGTGATAATCATGCTTCTATGGAGAGTACTATTAAACAAGTGATGGTTCATTCTGGTCCAGTTATCTGTGAGCTTATTCTTGATGATACTCAGGCTTTCTCTCCTAAGTTAGCGTCAAAACAGCTTTCAGATGGAAGTATAGTATCGCCATCACTAGAAGATATGTCTCCTTTTTTATCTCAAAATGAAATGGCTGAAAATATTTGGAAAAGTTCTGAGAAATAATGAAAATGCATCCAGGTTTAAATACAACGTTGGCTATTGTTATGCCAACTTATAATAGGGCTGAGTTTGTAGATTTTTTTTTAAAAAAACATATTGAACGACTTAAGTTATTTAACATAGGGCTTTATATTTCTAATAATGCATCTACAGATAATACGCTTGAGGTAATTGCTTATTGGAAAAATAAATACGAATTTATTTTTGTTAAATCTCTGACTAAAACTGTGACCTCAGATGAGAATATTGAAAATGCAGTTTTTATGCCGAATTCAAAATATATTTGGATACTAGGTGATTCTTATGAAATATTACCATCAGTTTTAGATGGAATTTTAGGAACATTAGTTGGGTCTAACGAGTACGACTTTATCTTAACTAACTTGGTTGGACGTTATAGACATAATACTGAAATTGTTTATAATAATAAAAATTTAGTAATTGATGAATTGACACCAATCATTGCGTGTATTAGTTGCAACATTATTAATAGGAAGTTGATTTCTCATCCTAGATTTGAAAAGTATAGGGGGACTGATTTTGGTATTGTCGGCTTTGTGCTTGATTATATTGCAAGTAATCATTTTAGTTTACTTTTTTGTAGAGATTTAAGTGTAGTAACTCTTAAAACGCCAGTCAGAAAAGTTGGATGGCCCTCAAGATTTTTTGAAATAATGTTTTATAATTGGCCATCTTTCGTTGCTAATTTACCGGATGTATATTCGGATAGAAGTAAAGATATTGCAAAAAAATTATTAGTAACTCACTCTGGTTTATTAAGCTGGAGAAGTTTGTTACACATTCGAGGGGCAAATGGGTTAAACTTTAAATTGTTGGGGGAAAATAAAAATAGTGTTTTAAAACTTTGCGGTAAAGTTATTTTTTGTTATATGTTTTTTTTGTGCTTAATTCCTTCAGTTATCTGCAAAGTTTTTGCAGGAGCGATTGAGTGGATTAGGCGAAAGAGGTATCAATTAATTAGGTTGATTAATCCAAAGTTAGATATATAAAAATAAAGTGATTTTAGTTGTTTAGAATATAAGCTAATTCATACTCTAAATAATCTGCAAGTCCAAGCCAGTCTTGTCGTTCTTGAGCGGCTAACATTAATGGTATTATGTTAGAAATGGCTGATGTATCCTTTAATTTTTTCAGTTCTGACTCAAGTAAATCTATGCAATTTCTTAATCTTTTAGAGGCTTCGGCCTCTTTTCCCAAACGGAATTGTTGCGCTGTATTAATTAGTTGAACGTCTAAGGCTTGATTATTATGCAGCATTATTTGCAATCCTTGAATTGAGTTCCTTTGATTTTCGCACCAGATAGGTTTGATTGATAAAACTTTATACGAGGTTTAGTTGCTATATAATGTTCCAAGTTTCTAAGGTAGGCTCTAAAGTTAAGATCAGTTGCAACTCGCTCGCCTCTACCATTGATTATCCAGTGTTTTGCATTCCCCGCCTTAGGCCCAATTTCACCATCCTTCCAAAATGCATGGGTTTTATTATTTGGATAGCTAAAATCACATCCGAATAATGTAATTTCCCAGATATTTAAGTGTACTGCAAGATCTATGGCTGGATGAATCACGCTGCCATTAGTAAATAAACGTAATTTTGGATATGTTTTATGAAGCTGATCGTAAATTTTCCCTTTTGAATACGCATTAAAACGAGGACCAGGCCAAGAACTAATTACTTTCGCGGGTATTCTAGGGAAATAGACTAGCGTTACTGTTTCAGGAATACTTTCTGGTAGATGCTCTTGTGTAATATTATGCTCGATACTAACGAGAATATCAGGAATAATACCTTGTCCCATTAATGCTTTGAACGATGTATCTACTGCTATCAGCAATGGCCTATCATTGCTAGGCCGCTCACGCTGTGATTTTAGATAACCGTAATGTTCCTCGAGTGTAGGGCCAGATCCTATGACAAAAGCTGTGTGCTGCTTGTGTATTAATTTTAACATTGCGGCATCAGGATCTAATTTGAGAAAAGAGAGATTCTCTGAGAATCTTGCTTTAATTACAGGGTCATCTAATTTATGTTTGCTATTCACAAATTCTATATTATTTTCGTAAACCAGCAAATCACGTAAACTGGCATTTTCATTTGAGACTAAACTTAAGTCTGGGGTGATGGCAATATAGACCGGATCAAGGCGATTTTGTTTTTGGGGCTCGAGTAGTTGAACTTTGGGATGACTAAGCCATTCTGATTGATCTGTATAGGTGATCAATAATGAGAATAGTGATGTATTAAGCAAGCAGACTTTAATCGTATTAATCGAGTTTTTTTCAATTAATAGTGTCGGAACATCTCCCATACCCACACCATAAACTGTCACACTATTTACATCTTTTGGAAGGGTATTGATGTACAGCTTGGCTTCTGCAATACGATCGTGTCGGCTGCTTAATTGAATACCATTAACACTGATTGTTTGATTACTTCCAATAACTAAGTGAGCTTTAAGGTGATCAAATGGACTTGATTTTATTGCAGCTGCTACGATAGGCCAACGCTTGACGATAATATTGAGATTAGACGCAAATAGCTCAGTCATTCCGTTTCTCCGGAAGATTTCTGGGAGTTTGATATCACCAAGGTCACTATCTGGTCTCTCCACAGGGACTCGAACCCCGATCGGCCGCTTAGGAGGCGGCTGCTCTATCCTGTTGAGCTATAGAGAGACGACAGTGATTATACTGGTTTTATCTCTGATTAAAAGGCTTATGATTTAGTTGCTTAAATCTTAAGCGCTATGTCGTTTATCTGCACATTGTAGGCCGCATTTTGGTCTACAAGTACTGCTGTTGAGCTTTCTTCACTCACTTGTTCAATTTTTACCGTGGCTCGACTTTTGGTTGCGACTGCGCGCATTTCATTGAGTCTATCCGGTAGGTTTTGCTGTAATACGACTTGGAATTTATCCCCAACACGAATGCCATGTTTACGGCCGAGATTTAAAATGACCCTGTCCGCTTGGCGGCTTACGACTTGGCCGAGTAAGGGTCTGCAATTGAGTGTGCTGTCTAAATCATGGGTAGCCTGTTGCATTAACTTAGTAATATTTTTGCCATAGGATGATCGCCAGAATCTGTCCGTATTCGGGGCAATAATGGCTTGTTCTTCAAATTCCCATGGCGCCGATGTGCTGTAGCTTTTACTCCAAACTTCTTCGCCACTGATCCCATGATAGAGGCTAAGTTTGAACTGGAATTGCCTGAGTGGAGCTTCATCCCAAAATCCTAGGAAGGTTGCCTGCACTGGCTCCATTGAGATATCCATAATTTGTGGTTGGAGGATATATTGGCTGTCGGTAATTTCACTGAGCCAGCTTGGGAGTCGATAACCGCGAATATCCACTAGGTCTTGTTTAATATCGAGCAGTTCTTTAGCGTGAGTGTGGCTAAAGCCTGTGGCGGAGTAATCGTCTATAACACTACCAAGTTTTTCTGAAATAACTTCTTCAAAACCTGAAAGCTGCCCATATCTGAGCTGAGTACGATCTTTGATTTGTGCTTGAGGGATTAGAATCGCGGCCTTTAATTGTCCATTTGGACACTGCTGCGTAGGATCATCATTTAGATCGAGTCGTAGGGACACATAAATTTTGTTTCCCTGGATTCGTTCGCTAACGAGTTGGATGCTGATAGCTTGGGCGTTGCGATTTATCGCAAAATTATTTTGTGTAAGGTTTCCGTTAGAGGTTTGTTGTTCACTGGATATTTGAATGCCTGTGCTTAATGTAGCATAGCTAACGGCTTGATTAATCGCTTCTTCCCTTGCTTGAGCCGTATTACCATTGATAATAGTCGCTTCACCACTGGCTTCTATCCATTCGGCCCGAGTAGGCAAAGACAGCAGTGCAAGGCTCAAAATGATGAGCGAAGCTGAACCTGGTATGTGCATCAATACAATCCTTATCGCTAAGCTATTGGCGAGCTTGCTAATCGAGCCAGTTTCCTGACACTTAATCTAATATACCGGCAAAGCAAATTTCATGCCTGAGTAACGAGAGTTTTCGATAAAGTTTCCATTGGCGCAGTCGATATACAGCGTATGAGCATAATATTGTCGGGCTGGAGCAATTTTGGTCTGAAGATTGCTGGCTTTTGTTACTCACAAAAATGAAACGCATAGAGTGTGAGTTATTTAATTGCCAGTACACCCACAAATGAGGTAAATCCAATGCTAAAGCGTGTAATTATTCCCTTAACATTGATTATGTTAGGTGGATGCGTGGCTAAATCGGTTACACCGCCCAAGCCGAGTTTAGTGGATGGCAATGGGTTGCCGCCAACGGCAGTGATCAACCATTTAGCACAGCGAATTGTGACAGAGCTCGTTAAGCAAAATGATGCTTTGCGTTCAGATCAGCCTATTGTGGTCACAACCCCTGTATTAGTGGGTGACATGAATGGCACAAATGCGTTGGCGCAGCAGTTACAGCAAGGATTAATGACGTCGCTCCATAGCTTTCAGTTTAATGTGGTTGATTTAAATTTAGCAGATGGCTTGAGAGTGACGGCTAATGGGGATTTTATTTTGACGCGAGATTGGCAACAATTGTCGAAAAATCTTCCCGTTGAGCATCTTGTCGTTTCGACTATGAGCCCAGTTACCAATGGTATGGCGATCAATACTCGGATTGTGAACATAAGTAACAATCGTGTGGTATCGGCCTCTCAAACTTTTGTGACTCAAAAAGAGTTGGCAAACTACATGCAGCCTTCGGAGCAAATTGTGTCACAAAATGGCATCTTATATCGTCAGGCGAGTCCAGGCATGAATGAAGTGCGTGTTTTAGGAGATGGAAAATGAAACGCTACCTTTTAGTTATTGCGGCGCTAATGCTAACTGGCTGCGCTGCTAAAGATAGATATGTGCAATGGGAAGATGTGCCGCCGCCGAGTTTTCCTAAGTTAACGGCCATAGGATATGCGCCCTTAGCGACTCAACCGGCTAAAGAGCAATCACAAAGAGTGTTGATGGCCATGCAAGCATCAAAAATTGTGGCCTACCGTGAATTAGCGGAACAAGTATATGGGCAGAAAATAACGGCAAACAGCAGTGTCAGTGATTGGATGTTGACGGACGATAATGTTAAAGCGTCGGTTTCTGGGGTGATCCGTGGGGCGCGGGTTGTAAAGAGTTATCCGGCTGGCGATCATTATGTCACTGAGTTAGAACTGGATTTTTCACGGGTATGGGCACTGTATCAACAACAGAGTCGTCCACAGCGAGTGAAAGAAGTCACGTATTTCTAGTCATTTCTACATGACTCTATTGAGCCGCTAACTATACGAGTAGTATGCGGCTTTTCTTTTTCTGCAAAGTATCAAAGTTTAATCTTTAATCAAAGTTTAGAGGCTGGAAATACAGAGTGGGAATTGATGCGCCTGTTAGGCTTTTAAATCATTACCTAAACTTGAGATAGTTGAGGTCTTGCCTTTATCGTTATACGTAAGGCTGGAGGCGTTTCTACTGGCTTGTAAAGCTTGAGCGAAGCGATTGAGACTGGCTAAATTCATCTCAATTAAACTGGCATTTTGATCGTTCAGTTCTTTGCATTCAGTTAATGCGTCTTTGACAACGGCCATTTTATGCACGAGTTCACTTTGCTGAGTGAGTTGAGACTTATCAGTGTGGTTTGCCAGAATATCGTCATTAGTCTTGAGTTCTTTCAGACATTGTGATTTTTCGTTAGCAAGAGAAAGCAGTAAATCGGCGTTTTGGTCAACCAAAGCGCCTTTTTCCTTGAGTATTATTTGCTTAAGAACAGCCAAATGGGCGTGTTGTAGATCTACCAGTTTAGCTATTTCAGTCATAGTTACTCTTTATTCAAGTCATTAAGTTCGGCTTCAAAACTTGCAATATTGGCAGCCAACTTTTCGGGGTCAATTTTGTAGCGGCCTTCGGCGATAGCTTGTTTAATTTCGGCCACTTTCTTTTGATCAACTTCAGGAAGGCTCGCCATTTTAGTCTGAGCTCCTTGCAGTTGTTGCGCTTGCGCTGTAATCACCACTGAGTCGCTTCTTTGTGGTGTTGTCGATTTTGTGGCAACTTGAGCAGATTGATCGCTGCTAGTTTTAGTTGCACCTGAACGAACTTGTGCGGTCGTTGCAGTGTTGAGTTTGCTAATATCAATTGCCATTTTCGGCTCCAGCGTCGTGTGTACGGGATTTCTTAACTGGGGTATCGGCAGCTTATAAAAAAGCTTTAGAATATTTTACATTCTTACTTCAACTTCGCCAATGCCCGTGACTATAGCATCTAGTTCTTTGTTTGAACTGCTATTTTTGACTCTGATCCGATCGCCTTTATTGCCATCTTGTAGGGCTTCGCCCGCAGTTTTAAGTTCGAATGAGTTAGAACGAACATAAATAGATACCGAGTCGTTTTTACACACGAAGCATAAGTTATTGCTCAATATAGGATTATCCTTCGAGATGCGTCGTTTGACTCGCACACCAGCTAATTTACTTGGGTCATCAAATTCAGCGCCCCGTAAACTATTTTGCTCAATGTAACGGATTTCAACTTGGCTAGGGGAGATGAGTTCGCCAGGCGCTAAGGTTTCAGTTGTGACCACAACGGGGAATAAAATATCCACTCTCACCGAGATATAAATTTGCCAAGGGTAAGCGAGCTCTTGTGTATCGCAGCTGACTTTTAGGGTGTTATTACGACTAATTTCCCTGTCACTCGCCAATTCAACCTTAATCGGCGACGAGCATAGTGACGGCAGCATTCTTGCGTCAACTAATTGCGGCGAAATATCGACTTTGGCATTAGTTGGCACAGATATTTTTTCTGAAATAAGCGCTTTAGCTAATTCTGAGATGGCCGATACGGTGGGAACAATAGGCTCTGCACTCGCAAAAGCGGGCATGAAGAGGGTGAAAACACTAAAAAAACAGACTAAATTTACTTTCATAATGAAGAGACTAGCTTGTAACGCCAGAATGCACCTATACTTTTATCAAGTTCGAAGCTGACCACTGTAATAATAATTTGCATCACTGTCAGAAGATTGACTCAGTTTCGACTATGTTTATCGATAGATAAGACGTAAGCAATTAATATGCCTATACTCAAACGAGTCATAGGGCCGTACATAAACAGAACAACAAGGCAGAGTTATGTCGAGTATTCTTGATTCAGTCAACAAACGAACCCAGCTCGTTGGTCAAAACCGTTTAGAATTGCTGCTTTTTAAGTTAAACGGTCGTCAACGGTTTGGGATTAACGTGTTTAAGGTGAAAGAAGTACTGCAGTGCCCACCACTGACCACTTTGCCTAAACTTAATCCTTTTGTAAAAGGTGTCGCGCATATTCGCGGTACGACTATTTCAGTTATTGATTTGAGTGCGGCAACAGGCGGTAGACCTTTAGCGAGTACTGAAAACTGCTTCATCATTATTTCTGAATATAACCGCAGCGTTCAAGGCTTCTTAGTCAGTTCGGTTGAGCGGATTATCAACATGAATTGGGAAGCGATTATGCCTCCTCCTCAAGGTGCGGGTCGTTATTCTTATCTGACGGCTGTAACTGAGATTGAAGGTGAATTGGTTGAAATTCTCGACGTTGAAAAAATCTTAGATGAGATTTCACCGGTTAAAACTGCCATCAGTGAAGAAGCCAATGAAAAGCTGACCCTCGACAGAACCCAGCATTATCATATTATGGTTATCGATGATTCTGCCGTGGCGCGTAAGCAGATTATTCGTTCACTCGAGTCATTGAACTTACAAATTGATACCGCAAAAGATGGCCGAGAAGCATTAGATAAGCTCAAAGAAATCGCCAAAGAAATGGACAATGTTGCCGATGAAATCCCTCTTATTATCTCAGACATTGAGATGCCTGAGATGGATGGTTATACCCTGACCGCGGAGATCCGAGATGATCCTAAGCTCAAGCATATTAAAGTGGTACTGCATACGTCGTTAAGTGGAGTATTCAATCAGGCAATGGTTCAAAAAGTGGGGGCCAATGACTTTATCGCTAAGTTTAATCCCGACGAACTGGCTGCTGCAGTGAATAAGCACTTAAGTTTGTAAGTTCAGTAGTTAGTACCTATATATGCTTTACGCTATAATCTCGACTTTGTAACATGATGGTTTCGCACTGATTTTGGTGCTTGCAATAGGATTTAGGATGTGAATGTGCCAAATAAATCACTCGCTGAGGCTGAATATAATCAATTTAGGTTGTTCTTAGAGCAACACAGCGGCATCGTACTGGGTGAAAATAAGCAATATCTGGTGCGCAGTCGTCTTGCTCCTTTAATGGGGAAATATAACCTGCCATCCTTATCCGATGTGGTTAAGCATTCGATGAAGCCAACGGAACGCGCGCTTCGGGCAGAAGTGATTGATGCTATGACGACCAATGAAACCCTGTGGTTCCGTGATCGTTATCCATTTGAGTTATTGCATAACGTTTTGTTACCTGAGTATAGTCGTTTAGGTCGTCCACTTAAGATTTGGTCGGCCGCGTGTTCGTCTGGGCAAGAACCCTATTCACTGGCGATGACGATTCTTGAGTATCAACAAAAGAAGCCTGGTGCGCTTGCTGGTAGTGCTTCGATTCAAGCTACGGATTTATCGCCTTCCATGTTAGAACGCTGCAAAAATGCTGAGTACGATAGCTTGGCATTAGCACGCGGTTTATCCGAAGAGCGTAAGCGTCAGTTTTTTGATGCTTTGCCTTCAGGCAATATGAAGTTAAAGGATAATGTTAAGCGTTTAGTGAACTTTAGAGCACATAATCTGCTTGAAAGTTATAGCTTACTTGGTAAGTTCGACATTATTTTTTGCCGCAATGTGCTGATTTATTTTGCGCCTGAGGCAAAGGCAAAAATTTTGCGGCAATTCGCTGCCGCTCTTAATCCAAAAGGCATTCTATTTCTTGGTGCTTCCGAATCTATAGCTGGTTTAACGGACGAGTTTGATATGGTCCGTTGTAACCCAGGGATTTATTACCAGAAAAAGACTTAAGTCTACAGCTTTAAAGAAAATTACCGACATTTGTCGGTAATTTTTTACCCATCACTTGCTTATCCTAATTGTTATTTTCATTGTCTCCTGATGTTGGCACATGAATTGCTTTGTTTCCGTGAGTAACACGAGGAGGCAATTTTATGGCGATCAATTTTGATAATGCACTGGGTGTGCATCAGTACACTCTCGGTATTAGAGCGCAGCGAGCTGAAGTCATTTCGAGCAATATCGCTAACGCCGATACGCCACATTATAAAGCCCGCGATGTTGATTTTTCTGCGGCAATGCAGGCCGCTCGTGGCCAACAACAGCAGCGTAATAGTCTTGAAATGCAAGAGACAGACAAGCATTTTGGACTTGCTGAGTTGACGGGGCAATTTGTTAAGTTCCGCGTGCCAAATCAACCCGATACCGGTGATGGCAATACCGTTGATATCCAACAGGAACAATCGGCATTCATGCAAAATGCTCTTGAATATCAAATGTCATTAGGTTTTTTAGACAGTAAGTTTAGTGGTATGAAGAAAGCGCTGAGAGGGGATTAATCATGAGTTTATTTAGCATATTTGATGTTGCAGGCTCGGGAATGTCGGCTCAATCGGTCAGGTTGAACACCACTGCGAGTAACATAGCTAACGCTGATTCCGTCTCGAGTAGCGTAGATAAGACCTATCGTTCCCGTCATCCTATTTTCGAAGCTGAAATGGCCAAAGCGCAAAGTCAGCAACAAGCCTCTCAAGGTGTGGCGGTAAAAGGCATTGTTGAAAGTGATAAACCACTACTAAAAGAATACTCGCCCGATCATCCGATGGCGGATGCGGACGGTTTTATTTATAAACCGAATGTTAATGTCATGGAAGAAATGGCAGATATGATTTCTGCTTCGCGCTCATATCAAATGAATGTTCAAGTCGCTGAAGCAGCTAAGTCTATGCTGCAACAAACACTTGGGATGGGTAAATAACATGTGTTACTTAGGAGGTAAGCTGTGAGCCTCATTAATCAAATTAACCAAGCATCGACGCAGACGGCTCAAAATAAGAGTCAGTCAAATGCTGTGACGACCAACTCATCAACCAGTTCAACGGGTAATCCGTTTCTTGATGGCATACGTCTGCCAAAAGATTCGATAGTACCGGAAGCGAAAAGCCAACAGTTAACTCAAGATGACTTTTTCTCGTTATTAAGCCAACAGTTATCGATGCAGGACCCTTTTAAGCCCGTCGACAACGACCAAATGATTGCGCAGATGGCATCATTTTCGACAGTTGATGGTATTAGTAAGTTAAATGATGAAATCGTTAACTTAAACAGTGTTATGACGTCGAGCCAAGCACTGCAGGCATCGGGACTCGTTGGTCGCAAGGTGTTGATCCCAACTGATACTGGCAATATTTCAGCTGAAAGCCCAACGATGAAAGGTGTGGTCAGTACCCCTAATAAAATTCCAGAGATTACTGTGCGTGTTGAAGATGAGAAGGGCCAAGTTGTGACCACCTTTAAAGTCGATGGCAGTGACGGTGGTAACGTCGATGTGAACTGGGATGGTTTAGATAAAGATGGAAAACCTGTGACCGCAGGCAACTATACGATTAAGGCGAGTGGGTTAGTGGATGGAAAATCCCAAGAACTGCCTGTTTCAACTTATGCCCATGTGACCAGTGTCTCTCTTGGTACGGCCAGTACTGGCGCCATTCTCAACTTGAGAGGCGGTATGGGGATCAAGTTAACCGATGTGTTAGCTGTGTCTGAAACTTAAATTTATACAAGATAATTTTTTAGAATCCGAATTGGGCGTTAGTTGTCCGCAATTGAATAGAGTCAAAAGTAGAGGTGAATTATGTCGTTTAACATTGCATTGAGTGGCATTTCTGCCGCACAGAAAGATTTAAACACCACGGCGAACAACATTGCGAATGCGAATACCATTGGCTTTAAAGAGTCGCGTGCTGAATTTGCGGATGTTTACGCTAATTCTATCTTTTCAAATTCTAAAACTGCTGTCGGTGGTGGTGTTGCAACGAGTCAAGTCGCCCAGCAATTCCATCAAGGCAGCTTACAGTTGACAAGTAATTCACTCGATATGGCAATTAAAGGTGGTGGTTTTTTTGTCACTGCTTCTGAAATAGGCAGTCTTGACCATTCATTTACTCGAGCAGGGGCATTTAAAGTCGATTCAAATAACTACATGGTTGATTCTGCTGGTAATTTTTTGCAGACATTTCCTGTGGATAAAGATGGTAATTCGACATCGGTAAGTTTGACTACAGCGAAACCAGTGCAGATCCCTGATACTGCAGGTAGCCCAGTAAAAACTGAAAATGTCAGTTTACAAATGAATCTAAATGCTAAGGAAAGTACCCTTGACCCTGCTGCATTCGATCCTCTAGACCCTAAGACATACAATAACGTTACCTCAATGACTATGTATGACTCACTCGGTGAGCCACATATCATGACAACCTATTTTGTTAAGCCTAATGATGCCTCTTATAATGGAGAGAGCAATTGGGTGGCTTATTACGCTATTGATGGTAAACAAGTCGATCTAGCTGGTGCTGCTGGTACTTATCAAACGGATACTACGGGCGATGGTAACCCTGACTCAACCGGTACAGCGCAAACAACTAGCGGTTGGAAGGGCTCTGTACTTAAGTTCAATTCTGTTGGTGTCTATACCGGTAGTGATCCAGCGGTCGTTAAGACTGAGACTTTAGGTGTGGGTGGTGCAGGCGTTTTAGGTGCTGGAGCGGATGGAACTCAAGACTTAACAATTAAGTTTAATGCGCCAACGCAATATGCTGCTCCTTTTGCGGCAACAGAGTTAACACAAGACGGTACTACTGTTGGTCGTTTAACTAACGTTGAAATTGGTGCTGATGGTTTAATTACTGCAAGTTACTCGAACGGTTCAACTGTGCCTTTAGCACGAGTTGCCTTGGTTCGATTTGCTAACGAACAAGGTTTAACACAAGTAGGTAATACGTCGTGGAAAGCCAGCTTGAATTCTGGTCCAGCCCTTGCTGGTGAGGCAAACAGTGGTACTTTTGGTAGCATAAGTTCATCGGCGTTAGAGCAATCGAATATCGATTTGACCACTGAACTGGTCGATTTGATTTCGGCGCAGCGTAACTTCCAAGCGAACTCTCGTACCCTTGAAGTGAACAACACACTGCAACAAACCGTATTACAAATCCGCTAATCATTACATTGTTTGACTAAGTGTTGCCGCCAGTGGCAACACTTAGCCTTTATCCTGCTATCAATTCACTTCATTTCCTTATTCTTCAATTCTATCAGTAAATTAAACGTCAACTTTATTGGCACGATGCTTGCTTTGCTATTGTCATGTAGAAAATTTGACGGAGCAGTCTGTGGACAAATTCCTTTATGTCGCCATGAGTGGCGCCAAGCAAAATATGAATGAGCTGGCGCTCCGTGCGAACAACTTAGCTAACGCGAATACCGACGGTTTTAAATCCGATATGGCGCAAGCTCGCTCTATGCAGGCCTTCGGTGAAGGATTGCCTACAAGGGTATTTGCGATGACAGAATCTCCGTCAGCAAATTTTCGCTCAGGTCCAATAAAAACGACCGGACGAGATCTCGATGTTGCCATTAAAGGCGACGGCTGGTTTGCCGTGCAGGCAAAAGATGGCAGTGAAGCCTATACCCGCGCTGGCAGTTTAAGTTTTGACTCTACGGGTTTATTACACAATGACAGGGGAAATCCTGTTATGGGAGATGCGGGCCCCATAGTGTTACCGCTTCCTATCGAGAAAGTTTCAATTTCTCAGGATGGCATTATTTCTGTGCGACCTCAGGGCGCTACCGCTGAAGTGGTGGAAGAGGTTGGTCGCTTGAAACTCGTTAATCCGGGTAATGCCGAGATGATGCGGGGTGAGGACGGACTGTTCCGGCTCGTGTCGGGCAATATCGCACCAGCCGATCCTAGCGTAGGGGTTGAAAGTGGCGCAGTGGAAGGCAGTAACGTAAATCCTGTCGATGAAATGGTGTCTTTGATTGACCTTCAGCGTCAGTTTGAATTGCAAGTCAAGATGATGAAAACCGCGGAAGAAAATGATCGCGCTTCATCTTCATTAATGCGTATTAGTTAGGAGATAGATTATGCATCCGGCGTTATGGATTAGTAAAACTGGCTTAGACGCACAGCAAACTGACATTGCGGTGATCTCGAACAACGTGGCGAACGCCAGCACTGTGGGTTACAAGAAAAGCCGCGCAGTATTTGAAGATTTGCTTTACCAAACAGTTAACCAAGCGGGCGGTGTCAGTTCTTCTAACACTAAGTTGCCTAATGGATTAAACATAGGTGCGGGTACCAAAGTCGTTGCCACACAGAAAATGTTTACCCAAGGCAACATGTTGACCACGGATAACTCATTGGATCTGATGATTGAAGGCCCAGGCTTTTTTGAAATCCAGCTCCCTGATGGTACTGCAGCCTATACCCGAAATGGTCAGTTTACCTTAGACGATACGGGCCAGATTGTGACGCCAGGTTCTGGCTACGTGCTGCAACCCGCGATCACGATTCCTGACAATGCGACTAGTATTACCGTTTCCGCTGAGGGTGAAGTTTCAGTGAAAACCCCTGGTACTGCAGATAACCAAGTTGTGGGTCAGTTGACAATGACGGATTTTATTAATCCATCGGGTCTGGATCCTATGGGACAAAACCTATACACGGAAACTGGTGCGAGTGGCACGCCAATTCAAGGTACCGCTTCGTTAGATGGCATGGGAGCGATTCGCCAAGGCGCCTTAGAAACCTCTAACGTTAACGTTACCGAAGAACTTGTGAACCTTATCGAAAGTCAGCGCATTTACGAGATGAACTCTAAAGTGATTTCAGCGGTAGATCAAATGCTGTCTTATGTGACTCAGAATTTATAGAGGCAAACATCATGGCTAGATATCTTGTGTTGGCCGTCGCGTTATTGCTTGCAGCTTGTAGCTCGACGCAAAAGAAACCCCTTGCGGATGATCCCTTTTATGCGCCGGTATACCCAGAGGCACCGCCGACAAAAATTGCCGCGACTGGTTCTATTTATCAAGACAGTCAAGCATCTAGCTTGTATTCGGATATACGTGCTCACAAAGTTGGCGACATTATCACTATCGTTTTGAAAGAGTCGACTCAAGCTAAGAAGAGTGCAGGCAATCAGATCAAAAAAGGCTCTGATATGAGCTTAGATCCTATCTTCGCCGGTGGTAGTAATATCTCCGTTGGTGGAGTACCAATTGATTTACGTTATAAAGATAGCATGAACACTAAACGTGAATCGGATGCGGATCAGAGTAATAGTTTAGATGGCAGCATTTCGGCAAACGTGATGCAAGTGCTGAACAACGGCAGCTTAGTGATCCGCGGTGAAAAATGGATCTCAATTAACAATGGTGATGAGTTTATTCGCGTCACTGGTCTGGTTCGCTCGCAGGACATTAAACCCGATAACACTATCGATTCAACGCGAATGGCCAATGCCCGTATTCAATACAGTGGCACAGGTACTTTCGCAGATGCTCAAAAAGTGGGTTGGTTAAGCCAGTTCTTTATGAGCGACTGGTGGCCCTTCTAAGGAGTCGTATCATGAAATATAAACTGGTGTTAGCCGTTGCCGTGCTAGTGTTTTCTCTACCTAGTCAGGCTGAACGAATTAAAGATATTGCCAATGTGCAGGGCGTACGCAGTAACCAGTTGATCGGTTATGGCTTAGTGGTTGGTTTGCCGGGAACGGGTGAAAAAACCAGTTATACCGAACAAACCTTTATGACTATGCTGAAAAATTTCGGTATTAATCTTCCTGACAACGTCAAACCAAAGATTAAAAACGTCGCTGTGGTTGCCGTACACGCCGATATGCCAGCCTTTATAAAACCGGGTCAAGATCTTGACGTGACGGTATCTAGCTTAGGCGAAGCCAAAAGTTTACGCGGCGGCACCTTATTGCAAACCTTTTTGAAAGGCGTTGACGGTAATGTGTATGCCATAGCCCAAGGCAGCTTAGTGGTGAGTGGTTTTAGTGCCGATGGTTTAGATGGTTCAAAGGTGATCCAAAATACTCCAACTGTTGGCCGTATACCCAATGGCGCGATTGTCGAGCGCAGTGTGGCGACCCCATTTTCAACCGGCGATTATTTGACGTTTAACTTACGTCGTTCTGATTTTTCGACTGCACAACGGATGGCCGATGCGATTAATGAGCTATTAGGCCCTGATATGGCGCGTCCTTTAGACGCAACATCTGTGCAGGTCAGTGCTCCGCGTGATGTATCACAACGGGTGTCTTTTTTAGCAACGCTTGAAAATCTGGATGTTATCCCCGCAGAAGAATCTGCCAAAGTGATCGTTAACTCACGCACTGGAACCATAGTGGTTGGGCAAAACGTGCGCTTACTCCCAGCGGCGATTACCCATGGCGGCATGACAGTCACGATTGCTGAGGCAACCCAGGTTTCACAGCCAAACGCCTTAGCCAATGGTCAAACAACTGTCACGAGCAATAGTACGATTACAGCGACAGAAAGTGACCGCCGTATGTTTATGTTTAATCCAGGCACTACGCTGGATGAGCTGGTTAGAGCGGTTAATTTAGTCGGTGCAGCCCCCTCAGATGTGTTAGCAATACTGGAAGCGTTAAAAGTGGCAGGAGCTTTGCATGGTGAACTTATCATCATCTAATTTCTGTCGGGAAAATCATGGAAAAGCTTTCAAGTTCATCACATTTTCTTGACCTGGGCGGCTTAGATTCACTCCGCGCCCAGGCTCAGAAGGATGAGAAGGGCGCCTTGAAAAAGGTTGCCCAACAATTTGAAGGTATTTTCGTGCAAATGCTGATGAAAAGTATGCGCGATGCCAATGCGGTTTTTCAGTCTGATAGTCCTCTCAATAGCCAATATACTAAGTTTTACGAGCAGATGCGCGATCAGCAGTTATCGGTCGATTTATCTGACAAAGGGGTATTGGGCCTTGCCGATATGATGGTGCAGCAACTTTCCCCTGAAACCAGTCATTTCACGCCAGCATCGGTATTACGCGACGATGGCGGTATGAAAATGCTCCATGATGCTAAAGCGCTTAACGTGCCAATGCAGAGTGCAGTCGCGCCAGCGGTTGAACCCACAGTTGTTAACCATGGTGTCCCCGCTGCCATTGCTCGATCAGCATTTGAGCCCGATAGAGCCATGGATGCAAACTCATCAATGGACATTGATACGCCTAATCGTTTACTGGCAATTGATACACCTAAGCCAAGCTGGAGCGAACAGTCACTTTCTGTCGTCGACCCTGTGATTAGCGGCCAAGTTTTGCCGACGGCAGCCTTTAGGGAAACCCAGAAGATAGTCCGTTTCGGTAGCCGAGAAGAGTTTTTGGCGACCTTATACCCACACGCTGAAAAAGCGGCAAAAGCATTAGGCACCCAACCAGAAGTATTGTTGGCGCAATCGGCACTTGAAACCGGCTGGGGACAAAAAATTGTTCGCGGCAATAACGGCGCGCCAAGTCATAACCTATTCAATATTAAAGCTGATCGCCGTTGGCAGGGCGATAAAGCGAACGTCAGCACCTTAGAATTCGAACACGGTGTGGCTGTACAGCAAAAAGCCGACTTCCGTGTTTACAGTGACTTTGAGCATAGCTTCAACGATTTTGTGTCCTTCATTGCCGAAGGCGATCGTTATCAAGATGCGAAGAAAGTGGCGGCTTCGCCAACGCAGTTTATTCGAGCTTTGCAGGATGCGGGTTATGCCACAGATCCTAGATATGCTGAAAAAGTCATTAAAGTGATGCAGTCCATCAGTGAAGAGCTGAAATCAATTCTGCCAGGAGAAGACAAATGATGAACCTTACAACCCTGTTTGTTCATAGGAGTGTCAACTAATGGCCGTTGATCTGCTGAATATTGCGCGAACTGGGGTGCTTGCCTCCCAGTCGCAACTGGGTGTCACCAGTAATAACATTGCTAACGCCAATACCGCGGGTTACCACAGACAAGTGGCAACTCAGTCGACTCTAGAATCACAGCGTTTAGGCAATAGCTTTTATGGCACAGGAACTTACGTTAATGACGTTAAGCGAATCTACAATGACTATGCCGCAAGAGAGTTGCGCATTGGCCAAACAACGCTCAGTGCCGCCGAAGCCAGCTACGGTAAATTGAGTGAACTCGATCAGCTATTTTCTAAGATAGGCAACGTTGTGCCACAAAGCTTAAATGACCTGTTTTCAGGTATGAATAGCGTGGCGGACTTACCCACAGACCTGGGCATCCGCAGCTCGACCTTAACGAATGCGCAGCAAGTCGCCAGTAGCCTGAATCAGATGCAGTCTTATTTGAATGGTCAGCTCGATCAAACCAATGACCAGATAACCGGCATGACTAAGCGTATTAATGAGATCAGTACAGAACTTGCCAACTTAAACCTAGAGCTGATGAAGTCACCGAATCAAGATGCGCAGTTACTCGATAAGCAAGATGCACTCGTTCAAGAGCTGAGCCAGTACGCCCAAGTGAATGTCATCCCGCAAGAAAATGGCGCCAAGAGTATTATGCTCGGTGGCTCTGTGATGCTGGTTTCCGGTGAGATTGCCATGAGTATGGGAACTCAAGCGGGTAACCCATTTCCTAAAGAGTTACAGCTTAACTCAAGTATTGGCTCGCAAAGCGTTACAGTTGACCCAAGTAAACTTGGCGGTCAGCTAGGAGCCATGTTTGATTATCGTGACCAGACGTTAATTCCCGCAGGTCATGAGCTTGACCAATTAGCGTTGGGCGTGGCGGATAACTTCAACAAAATGCAAGCGCAAGGCATTGACCTCAATGGGCAAGTCGGTGCCAATATCTTTAAAGATATCAACGATCCTATGATGTCCTTGGGTCGTGTAGCAGGTTTTTCTGATAATGCGGGTAATGCAACGTTAGGCGTTACCATAGATGACACCAGTTTATTAACTGGCGGTGCCTATGAACTGTCATTTACTGCGCCTGCAACTTATGAGTTGAGAGATACGGAAACGGGGGGGATAACACCGCTGACGTTAACTGGCTCGACGTTATCGGGTGGTGCTGGATTTTCAATTGACATAAAAGCAGGCGCAATGGCGTCGGGGGATCGTTTTGCCATTCGCCCAACAGCGGGCGCCTCAAATGGCATTGAAGTGGTCATGAAAGACCCTAAAGGCATTGCCGCCGCATCCCCAAAGATTACCGCTGATGCCGCTAACTCGGGTAATACTCAAGTTAAGTTGACTCAAATTGGCAATCGCAATGCCGCAAATTTCCCTGTGACGGGCAGTGAGTTGACGATAAAGCTCGACACTACTGCTGTACCTCCAACCTATGAAGCATTCGATGCCGCAGGAACATCACTTGGGGCTGCTACAACTTATACCCCACCGAGTATCAGCGCCTTTGGTTTTACCTTTGAAGTTGACAGCACAGCTGCAGCGGGTAATGACAGATTTACCTTCGATTTATCCTTCGCCGAGGGCGATAACTCCAATGCTGTCGCTATGGCCAAATTGAGCGAAAGTAAAGTGATGAATAATGGTAAATCGACCTTAGCGGATGTGTTCGAGAACACTAAGCTTGACATCGGCAGTAAAACGAAAGCGGCCGAAGTGCGTACAGGTTCGGCAGAGGCCGTGTATCAGCAAGCTTATGCGCGAGTAGAGAGTGAGTCGGGCGTGAATTTAGATGAAGAAGCCGCAAATTTAATGCGTTTTCAACAAGCTTATCAAGCCTCTGCGCGGATCATGACGACCGCACAGCAGATTTTTGACACCTTATTATCCTCAGTGCGTTAGGAGATTTAACTATGCGATTATCATCCGCGCAGCTCTTTAATCAAAGCATTACCAGTGTGCTGCAAAAGCAAACGGCGACCAGCAAAATTCTTGACCAATTGAGTAGTGGTAAGAAAGTCAACACTGCTGGTGACGATCCTGTGGCGTCGCAGGGTATCGATAATCTGAATCAAAAAAATGCACTCGTCGATCAGTTTATGAAGAACATAGATTATGCGACGAATCGTCTTGCTGTGACTGAAAGCAAACTCGGTAGTGCTGAAGATTTAACCGGCTCGATGCGTGAGCAAGTTATGCGCGCGATAAACGGCACACTATCTGAAACTGAGCGGCAAATGATTGCCGATGAGATGAAAGGCAGCTTGGAAGAGTTGCTTTCTATTGCGAATAGTAAGGATGAATCTGGCAATTATATGTTCTCCGGTTTCAGTACCGATAAAGAACCTTTTGCTTTTGATAACTCGACGCCGCCTAAAATTGTGTATAGCGGTGATTCTGGCGTCAGAAATAGTTTAGTGCAAACCGGTGTGGCCATGGGGACAAACATCCCTGGCGATAGCGCGTTTATGAAAGCCCCCAATGGACTTGGTGATTATAGCGTCAATTATTTGGCCAGCCAGCAGGGTGAGTTTAGCGTTAAAACGGCAAAAATTGCTGATGCAGCAACTTATGTGGCTGATTCATATACGTTTAACTTCACTGATAATGGTGCCGGTGGTACTAACTTACAAGTGCTCGATTCTGCCAATAATCCCGTCGCAAACGTTGCTAATTTTGATGCAACCAATCCCGTTAGTTTTAATGGTATAGACGTTAAAATTGATGGAAAACCCAGCGCTGGCGATAGTTTCACCATGGAGCCGCAGGCCGAAGTCAGTATTTTCGATACGATCAGCAGTGCGATTGCATTAATTGAAGATCCTAATTCTGCCAACACTCCCCAAGGGCGAGCGCAGTTGGCACAGATATTGAATAACGTTGATAGTGGCGTCAATCAAATTAGTTCTGCCAGAAGTGTGGCGGGGAATAATCTGAAAGTTGTCGAAAGTTACACAGAGACTCATACCGAGGAGAAAGTGGTGAACACTTCAGCACTATCACTCTTGGAAGATCTCGATTATGCATCAGCGATTACGGAATTTGAAAAGCAGCAGCTTGCATTGAACGCAGTCTCTAACGTGTTTAGTAAGGTGGGTTCTGTTTCCCTGTTCGACTTTATTTAACAGAAAGCAAGTACCTATCCATCTGTAAGATAAATTGTTAAAAATTTAGCCAAGCTCCAAGCCTTGGCGGTATAACTAGGAAGAGGAACTCAACATGGCTATTACAGTTAATACCAACGTGACTTCGATGAAGGCACAAAAGAATTTAAATACTTCTAGTAGCGGTTTAGCGACCTCGATGGAACGTCTATCAAGTGGTTTGCGCATTAACAGCGCTAAAGACGACGCTGCGGGTCTAGCTATTTCTAACCGCTTGAACAGCCAAGTACGCGGTCTAGAAGTGGGGATGCGAAATGCAAATGATGCGATTTCAATTGCTCAAATCGCCGAAGGTGCGATGCAAGAACAAACGAACATGTTACAACGTATGCGTGATTTGACGATTCAGTCTGAAAATGGTGCAAACAGTTCAGCGGACTTAACAGCGTTGAAAGCTGAGATGGATCAGCTGGCGACAGAAATTGATGAAATTGGTAAAGCGACTGCTTTTGGTACCACGAAACTGTTAACTGGCTCTTTTTCAGCAGGCAAAACATTCCAAGTAGGCTCTCAAGATGGTGAAGATATTAAAGTTACTGTAAAAGCGAGTAATAAAACTTCATTGTCTGTAGCAAGTTTAACGAACGCAACATCTGCTAATCGAGCCTCATCCTTGGCTAAAATTGATGCCGCAATTAAAACTATTGATGCGCAACGTGCAGATTTGGGTGCTGTTCAAAACCGTTTAGCGCATAACATTAGTAATAGCGCAAATACTCAGGCAAACGTTGCTGACGCTAAGAGTCGTATCGTGGATGTTGATTTTGCGAAGGAAACCTCACAAATGACTAAGAATCAAGTATTACAACAAACGGGTTCTGCAATGCTTGCCCAAGCTAACCAGTTACCTCAAGTTGCACTATCTCTCCTTGGTTAATGCCATTAATGTGAAATGGTATTGAAGTGCTTTTGCCTACTTGTTCTAGAATCTTCTAGGAAAGTAGGCAAAGCTTTTATTAGAGATGGTTATTTATATGAAAAAAAAGATTATTTTAAAAAGTTATTATTTTTTTAAAATAATCCTAAAGATAAAAAAGGTGCTGCCGTTAAATATACTGTAACCACTAAGACCCGCCTGGCTTAAGTAGACAGGCAAGTTCACAAGCCAGGTATAAAGAGGAAACGAATCATGGCCATTACAGTAAACACAAACGTCACATCATTAAAAGCTCAAAAGAATTTAAACACATCTGCAGGCGGTTTGGCCACTTCAATGGAACGTTTATCCAGTGGTCTACGTATTAACAGCGCAAAAGACGACGCTGCAGGTTTAGCAATTTCGAACCGTCTAAACAGCCAAGTGCGTGGTTTGGATGTTGGTATGCGCAACGCCAACGATGCAATTTCAATCGCCCAAATTTCTGAAGGTGCGATGCAAGAACAAACTAACATGCTACAACGCATGCGTGATTTGACGGTTCAGTCTGAAAACGGTGCAAACAGTTCTGCCGATTTAGATGCTCTTAAAAAAGAAATGGATCAGTTGGCGACTGAAATCGATGAGATTGGTAAAACAACTGCTTTTGGTACTACTAAGCTATTAGCAGGTGGGTTTTCAGCTGGTAAGAGTTTCCAAGTGGGCGCACAAGACGGTGAAGACATTAAAGTTACTGTAAAAGCGAGTAATAAAACGTCATTATCAGTTGGTTCATTAACGAATGCTACTTCAGCTAACCGTGCATCTTCATTAGCAAAAATTGATGCAGCGATTAAGACTATTGACGCACAACGCGCTGATTTGGGTGCTATTCAAAACCGTTTAGCACATAACATTAGCAACAGCGCAAATACACAAGCAAACGTTGCCGATGCTAAGAGCCGTATCGTTGATGTTGACTTTGCGAAAGAAACATCGCAAATGACTAAGAATCAAGTGTTACAACAAACGGGTTCTGCAATGTTGGCACAAGCTAACCAATTACCTCAAGTGGCCTTATCACTACTGTAATATAAAGTAGTAAAGTTGATAAGTGATAAGGGAGGTTCGGCGACGGATCTCCCTTTGCCACATTAAAAGGTTAATCAAGCTTTATAGTGTATTTGTTTTGTTAAGTCTTATTAAAACAATTACTTAATTTGCTGAGGTATGGCTATGGATATCAATATAGCAAGTTCATCTTCTATGGTTCACAATAAGGTTGAATTAGCTCAAGTGCCGCTAAAAGCATCTGCTTCAGATGTGGAGTTAAAGCGGGATACTGCGGTGTCGGCTATTGAACAAACCGTAGAACAAGATGCGACTGATAATGAACAGAATCCGAGTAAGTTGACTCAGGTTGCCACAGAGTTGTCTGATATGATGTCTATGATGCGTAAGGGCTTAGCATTTAAAGTTGATGAAAATTCAGGGCAAGCTGTTGTTACTGTACTCGACCGAGATACTGGTGATGTTATTAGGCAAATGCCAAGTGAAGAAGCATTAGCTCTAGCTGAGAAATTATCTGAAGTCACTGGGCTTTTGATGAAAACAGAGGCCTAGATATACATTACTTGTAGTAATCGTTGAAGAGTGAGAGGTTTATATGGCATTAACTGCGACAGGCATGGGTTCTGGCCTTAAAATTAGTGAAATTGTGCAAGTTCTAGTCGATGCTGAAAAAACACCGAAAGAAGCGATGTTTAATAAAACAGAGGACAGCATTAAAGCAAAGGTTTCTGCTATGGGAACTTTAAAGAGTGCGTTGTCTACGTTTCAAGATGCCTTAAAAAAACTACAAACAGGCGATGCTCTTAATCAACGGAAAATCTCTGTTAGTAATGAAACTTATATAACTGCTACTGCGGACAAGACAGCTCAGGCTGGTAGCTATGGTATTAAAGTTGAGCAACTTGCGGTAAACCATAAAGTTGCAGGAACCAATGTTGCAGATCCTGCACTGCCAGTTGGTGAAGGAAGTTTAGATTTTGGCATTAATGGTAAGAGCTTTTCTGTTGATGTTTCTGCTACCGACTCACTTGCGGCTATTGCTAAAAAAGTTAATGAGTCATCAGATAATGTAGGTGTAACAGCAACTGTTATTACCAGTGATGCTGGCAGTCGATTGATTTTTAGCTCTAATAAGTCGGGTGAAGACAATCAAATCAGTATTACAGCTAATGACACGTCTGGAACTGGACTAAATGATATGTTTGGTGCGGGAAATATTTCCACGCTTCAAGATGCTAAAAATGCAATTGTTTATATAGATAATCAGCAAGTTACCTCACAATCTAATGAGGTAAAGAATGCCATTACAGGTGTGACGTTAAATTTAACTGATGCTGATGTTTCTAAAACGACTACGTTAAAAATTGAACAAGATGACGATGCGGTAAAGACAAATGTGAAAGCTTTTGTCGATGCTTACAATAGTTTAGCAACTGCAGTTGATAAAATGTCATCCTATGATAAAGAGAAAAAAACAGCTGCTGCATTACAGGGCGACTCTATGATTCGCTCGATAGAATCACAATTACGCAGTATTTCGAGTGAGCGAATTGACACTGATGGTGGTAATTCGATTGCCTTATATGACATAGGCATTAAAACAGATAGATATGGTAAGTTATCTATTGATGATACTAAACTTGATAAAGTGCTTTCAGAGGATATGTCTAGTGTTGAGGCGTTATTTTCAACGCCCGATAAAGGGCTTGCCAATCGTTTTTATGATCTTGCTGACAGCTATGTTAAGTCACGTGGACTAATTGACTCTCGTCAAACCGGATATACCAATCAGCAAAGCCAAATCACAGATCAAAGAGAAGCCTTTAAGCTTAAAATGGATCAGTTAACAGCGCGTTTAACTAAGCAATTTAATGCGATGGATCTTGTAGTTGGCAAACTTAATCAACAGAGTAGTGGCCTCATTGATCGTATTAATTCACTTCCTGGTGCGGTTAAGAAAGGATAATAAACTTTAATGAGTAAGGGAGTTGTCAGTGCAACAACTTAATAAGCTTAATGCTATCTTGAGTGAAATCTTAAATAAATTGACTCAGATCCCTGCTGAAGAACCTCAAACTGATGAGTTGGTGTCGAATTTGCAAGTACTGGTTGGAGAGCGTCAACTTTTACTCGATGTATTAGTGGCTGATGCGAATATGACAGATGTTGAGTATCTTCAACGTCAACTTGACCTTACTCAAGAGTACACGAGTAAAGCAAGTGTTGTAATGGCTGATAGGCAAGCATTATTACATGCAGGTAGTAAAAATAAACGCCAGATTAGTGTTTATAAGACTATAGATTCAAATAGGTAGGTGTTTATGAGAGGTTCGCTGCAATCATACCGTAAGGTTTCATTAGAAAGTGAAATTACCGTTGCTTCACCACATCGTATTATTCAGCTTATGTTCGCGGGAGCACTACAACGTCTAGCGCAGAGTCGTCTTGCGATTGAACAAAATGATCTGTCTAATAAAGGTATGTATATTGGCAAAGCCATTGGGATTATTACTGGTTTAAACAATAGCTTAGATATGGATGCTGGTGGGCAGATAGCAAGAAATCTGAGCGATCTTTATGATTTCATGTTGCGTAAAATTTCTGAAGCTAACATCAATAATGATGTGAAAGCGATTGATGATGTATGTGAGGTTTTACGTACCATCAAAGAAGGCTGGGATGCGATTCCTGCAGATAAACATAATATTTCTGCGCATTCTGAAGCGGGTTAATATCTTATTTGGTGATTAAAAATAGACGCACTGGTTGCGTCTTTTTTTTGGCTTAAAGTCAAATGTTTGACGTTTTTAACTAGAATCATGGCATAAATGAACTAAAATCAATTCAGTTTGGCATAAACCTCATCTGAGGCTTGCTTCTCGTCTGCTGATAATACAATATTCATTACAGTAGTGATGGTGGCACAGATTGTTACATTGAATTTGTTAAGCTTTTACAGCAACTAATCATAAATAATTAATGCGAATTAATACATATTAGAGCTTTACGGCCTACTGAATGATGCAAACAGATCAACGAATTTTACTTATCGGCCCCCCATCAGAGCGATTAAATCGCCTGTGTTGCATTTTTGATTTTTTAGGTGAGCAAATTGCACAAATTGACGCCGAAAAATTAAGTGCTAGCCTCCAAGATACCCGTTTTAGAGCTTTAGTTATCCTAACTGATGTTATGGATGCAGAGATGCTTAAAAACATCGCGGGTCAACATCCATGGCAACCTATGCTGTTGCTTGGCAACGTTGACGATCTGCAAGTGTCTAACATTCTAGGAAATATTGAGGAACCTTTAACCTATCCTCAACTCACTGAATTATTACACTTCTGCCAAGTATTTGGCCAAGTTAAGCGTCCTCAAGTACCCACAAGTGCGAATCAAACTAAGTTATTCCGAAGCTTGGTGGGGCGCAGCGATGGTATTGCTAATGTTAGGCATTTGATTAATCAAGTAGCGACATCTGAGGCAACCGTGCTTGTACTGGGTCAATCGGGTACAGGTAAAGAAGTGGTCGCCCGTAATATCCATTATTTGTCTGAGCGCCGTGATGGCCCTTTTATCCCAGTGAACTGTGGTGCTATACCACCAGAGTTGTTAGAGAGTGAACTTTTTGGCCATGAGAAGGGATCATTTACTGGGGCAATATCCTCTCGTAAAGGCCGTTTCGAATTGGCTGAAGGCGGCACACTATTTCTCGATGAAATTGGTGATATGCCATTGCAGATGCAAGTTAAATTGCTTCGTGTACTGCAAGAACGGGTATTTGAGCGTGTTGGCGGCACTAAGACCATCAACGCCGATGTGCGCGTTGTAGCAGCGACACATAGAGATTTAGAAACCATGATCAGCGTGAATGAGTTCCGCGAGGATCTCTATTACCGCCTAAACGTATTCCCGATCGAAATGCCCGCGTTGTGTGATCGCAAGGACGATGTGCCTTTGCTATTACAAGAGTTGGTGAGCCGAGTCTACAACGAAGGCCGTGGCAAGGTGCGCTTTACGCAGCGTGCGATTGAGTCTTTAAAAGAGCATGCTTGGTCGGGTAACGTGCGTGAGCTGTCTAATTTAGTCGAACGCCTCACCATTTTATATCCGGGTGGATTGGTTGATGTTAACGATTTACCCGTTAAGTATCGCCATATCGATGTGCCCGAATATTGTGTAGAGATGAGCGAAGAGCAGCAAGAACGTGATGCATTGGCTTCTATCTTTAGTGATGAAGAGCCGGTTGAAATTCCTGAGACGCGTTTCCCAAGTGAGCTGCCGCCTGAAGGTGTGAACCTTAAGGATTTGTTAGCAGAACTGGAAATCGACATGATACGTCAGGCGCTAGAGCTGCAAGATAACGTTGTTGCTCGCGCTGCTGAAATGCTTGGAATACGTCGTACAACGCTTGTAGAAAAAATGCGTAAGTACGGAATGACAAAAGATTAGTTTTCTATTTTATTGTAATATAAGTCTTTTTAACCTCTAAAGTTTAATTTCTAATTTGGCATAGATACTGCAGTCACTCCGTCATAAGCAATTTTTTGACGGAGTGACTATGTCAGCCAACCCACTAGCGCAAATTGAGTCATTCAAGCACACTAGCAAACAATGGAACCAACTGCGTGAGGCCGCTAATATGTCCAATCGAATGGAGCATATTTTACAGGCTATGCCATCCGGCGTGGTGATTATCAATGGCGACGGTATAGTCACGGATGCCAATCCGGTTGCAGTTGAATTACTTGAGCGCTCCTTGTGTGGCGTTCGCTGGATTGATGTGATCCACAGTGCCTTTGCGCCACAGGATGATGATGGCCACGAAGTGTCACTGCGTAATGGCCGCCGCGTTAAGTTAGCAATTACGCCACTGACGCCAGAGCCTGGTCAATTAATTGTGTTAACTGATCTGACTGAAACTCGATTATTACAGAAAAATCTATCCCATCTACAACGCTTATCTGCACTGGGTAAAATGGTTGCGACCTTGGCACATCAAGTGCGCACGCCTTTATCTGCCGCTTTGCTATATGCCTCTAATCTTGCAAGTCCTAAGTTATCCGATGCCGCTAAAGCGAAATTCCAGCAAAAGCTTGTTGATAGACTCAATGAACTGGAGCGTCAGGTTAACGACATGCTATTGATGGCGAAAGGCCGTCAGGATGAACTGGGAGATTTGATTACGCTTGCTGAGGTTATCGACAATGTATTAGCAAATTGTGAGCCGATAGCGGCGAAGCAAGGTTGTGACTTGTCATTTGATGATGCATCAAGCAGTTCGATGTTAGCCAATTCAAATGCATTAAGCTCGGCAATCAACAATTTAGTGATGAACAGTATCGAAGCTGGCGCCACTGAGATTCGTATTCAGGCGAAAGAAGAGGGCGATCAGTTACTACTAAATGTCATCGACAATGGCAAAGGTTTAGATGCCAATATGCAGCAGAAGGTACTTGAACCTTTCTTTACGACTAAGTCGCAGGGAACTGGGCTCGGGTTAGCGGTTGTGCAATCTGTGGTGCGTAATCATGGAGGACAACTGCAATTAAGTTGCTTACCGAATAAAGGTTGCACTGTGTCTTTAGTCTTCCCACGGGCTAAATCTGCGGTGATATTACCTTTGGAGATTACCCATGTCTGAAGCAAAGTTATTGCTCGTTGAAGATGATGCCTCATTGCGTGAAGCCTTGTTGGATACCTTAATGTTGGCTCAGTATGAGTGCATTGATGTTGCCTCCGGTGAAGACGCTATCTTAGCCTTGAAACAACATCAATTTGATTTAGTCATTAGTGATGTGCAGATGCAAGGCATTGGTGGGTTAGGATTATTAAACTTCCTACAGCAACATCATCCTAAGTTGCCAGTATTGTTGATGACAGCTTATGCCACGATTGGTAGTGCGGTGGATGCCATTAAATTGGGCGCTGTCGATTACTTAGCGAAACCTTTTGCGCCAGAAGTCTTGCTCAATCAAGTTTCCCGCTATTTGCCGTTAAAACAAAATGTGGATCAGCCAGTAGTTGCCGATGAGAAGAGTTTAGCTTTATTAGCACTGGCTCAGCGGGTTGCTGCATCCGATGCTTCGGTCATGATCTTAGGTCCTAGCGGCTCGGGTAAAGAAGTCTTGGCCCGCTATATTCATCAGCACAGTAGCCGTGCGGATCAAGCTTTTGTGGCCATTAACTGTGCAGCGATTCCTGAGAATATGCTCGAAGCCACCCTTTTTGGTTATGAAAAAGGCGCATTTACTGGCGCCTATCAAGCGTGTCCAGGGAAATTTGAGCAGGCTCAAGGTGGCACTTTGCTGCTAGATGAAATCTCTGAGATGGATTTAGGCCTACAAGCTAAGTTATTGCGGGTATTGCAAGAGCGTGAAGTTGAGCGTTTAGGCGGCCGTAAAACCATTAAGCTCGATGTGCGCGTGCTTGCCACATCCAATCGCGACTTAAAAGCCGTGGTAGCCGCCGGTGGCTTTAGGGAAGATCTCTACTATCGAATCAACGTGTTCCCCTTAGCTTGGCCCGCATTAAGTCAACGTCCTGCGGATATTCTGCCCCTTGCGCGTCATTTACTGGTTAAGCATGCCAAGGCATTGAATGTCGCCGATGTGCCTGAGTTGGATGAAAATGCACGTCGACGTTTATTGAGTCATCGCTGGCCGGGGAATGTACGTGAACTCGATAATGTGATCCAGAGGGCTTTGATATTAAGAGCCGGTCAAGTGATCACCGCTAATGACATTATTATCGATGCGCAGGATGTGATTTTAGGCGGCGAAGACCTAGATCAATTTGTTGCCGAGCCAGACGGTTTAGGCGAAGAGCTTAAAGCGCAGGAGCATGTGATTATTTTAGAAACCCTTAATCAATGCCAAGGAAGCCGCAAACTGGTCGCTGAAAAACTGGGGATAAGCGCCCGAACCTTAAGATACAAGATGGCAAGAATGCGTGATATGGGCATTCAACTGCCAAATTAGTCTTTAAATTCAAATGATAATCTTGCAGCCTCCATATTGATTGTGAGGCTGCGTTTATTAAAATATACCACCGCAAAAGTGACCTATTTTATCCAGAATCCTTAGTTTTAACGTCTTCTTATCCCGTCAATTTATTATCAATCACGACCATTTGAAAACTTGGCCGTTATTTTGCATTGTCCCGTTATAGGTATTTTGATCGTCAAGAACTCGACGACTGGGAGCTCAGCATGCAAATAGGCGCAAATTCATTCCTGCAAGAAATGCAGAAACTCCAAGGCGAAATTACGCCGTCTTTTGGCGTTCAGCCAAATATCATGCAGCAAGTTAATAACACCAGTGGTGCGGACTTCGGTCAGTTACTCTCGCAAGCCGTCGGCAATGTCAGCGGTTTACAGTCAACATCATCAAACCTCGCGACGCGCTTAGAAATGGGAGATACTACGGTCTCGTTGTCAGATACTGTTATCGCCCGTGAGAAAGCCAGCGTCGCCTTCGAGGCAACGGTACAAGTGCGTAATAAGCTTGTCGAAGCCTATAAAGAAATAATGAGCATGCCTGTCTAGGCCAGTGAATAACCCAATTAGCAGGTACGAATCGTGAGCACAGAAATGATTGTCGGATCCAATTCCGACTTAGCTGACCAAGGTGTCCAGCAAGAACATAAGTCAGGAATGATGGGAAACCTTGGCGGTGTCGATATGATGCGTCAAGTAACTATGATTTTAGCCTTGGCGATTTGTTTGGCCTTAGCCGTATTTGTCATGCTGTGGGCACAGGAGCCTGAGTATCGTCCATTGGGTAAAATGGAAACTCAGGAAATGGTTCAAGTATTAGATGTGCTTGATAAAAATAAAGTTAAGTATCAAATCGACGTGGACGTGATTAAAGTCCCCGAAGATAAATATCAAGAAGTGAAAATGATGCTGAGCCGCGCAGGCGTTGACAGCCCTGCGGCCAGTCAAGATTTCTTGAATCAAGACAGCGGCTTTGGTGTTAGCCAACGTATGGAGCAAGCCCGTCTTAAGCACAGCCAAGAAGAAAACCTTGCCCGTGCAATTGAGCAACTACAAAGTGTTAGCCGCGCCAAAGTGATCCTCGCGTTACCTAAAGAAAACGTCTTTGCCCGCAATGCCTCAAAACCAAGTGCGACTGTGGTTATCAATACCCGCCGTGGCGGTTTAGGCCAAGGTGAAGTCGACGCTATCGTCGATATCGTTGCCTCTGCTGTTCAAGGTTTAGAGCCATCACGGGTGACTGTGACCGACTCTAACGGCCGTTTATTAAACTCAGGCAGCCAAGATGGCGCGTCTGCGACAGCCCGTCGCGAGCTTGAATTAGTACAGCAAAAAGAAGCCGAGTATCGCACTAAGATTGAATCGATTTTGGTACCTATCTTAGGTCCTGATAATTTCACCTCTCAAGTCGATGTCAGCATGGACTTTACTGCGGTCGAGCAAACCTCTAAGCGTTATAACCCCGATTTACCGTCTTTACGCAGCGAAATGACCGTTGAAAATAATACCACTGGCGGATCTTCAGGTGGGATCCCTGGGGCGCTATCGAATCAACCGCCAATGGAATCGAACATTCCGCAAGATGCGACTAAAGCGACCGAGTCTGCCACTGCAGGTAATTCTCACCGTGAAGCAACCCGTAATTTTGAGTTAGATACCACCATTAGCCATACCCGTCAGCAAGTTGGCGCCGTTCGCCGCATTAGTGTGTCGGTTGCGGTGGACTTTAAACCCGGTGCTGCCGGAGAAAATGGTCAAGTGGCGCGTGTTGCCCGTACTGAACAAGAGCTGACCAATATCCGTCGTTTACTCGAAGGTGCGGTAGGTTTTAGCTCGCAACGGGGTGATGTGTTAGAAGTGGTAACTGTTCCCTTTATGGATCAATTGGTTGAAGACTTGCCTGCACTAGAACTGTGGGAACAACCTTGGTTCTGGCGTGCGATTAAGCTCGGTATTGGTGCGCTAGTGATTCTGGTACTGATTTTAGCTGTGGTACGTCCTATGCTGAAACGCTTAATCTATCCTGACAGTGTGAATATGCCTGAGGATGGCAGATTGGGTAACGAACTGGCCGAAATTGAGGACCAGTACGCGGCAGATACGCTAGGGATGCTCAATACACAAGAGGCGGAATACAGTTATGCCGATGATGGTTCAATTCATATCCCTAATTTGCACAAAGATGATGATATGATTAAAGCTATCCGTGCGCTCGTGGCTAATGAGCCTGAGCTCTCTACTCAAGTCGTGAAAAACTGGTTACAAGACAATGGCTGAGAATAAAACGAAAGAAGTGGCTCCAGCGGCCCCACCTGCCTTTAACATTAAAGACATTAGCGGTGTCGAAAAGACCGCGATCTTACTCCTCAGTTTGAGTGAGGCCGATGCTGCATCCATTTTAAAACACTTAGAGCCGAAGCAAGTGCAAAAAGTGGGTATGGCGATGGCGGCAATGGATGAGTTTGGTCAAGAAAAAGTCATTGGGGTACATAAGCTGTTTCTCGATGACATACAAAAGTATTCTTCTATTGGTTTCAACAGCGAAGAGTTCGTTCGTAAAGCCTTAACCGCCGCGCTGGGTGAAGATAAAGCAGGTAATCTGATTGAACAGATTATCATGGGCAGCGGTGCTAAAGGTTTGGATTCGTTGAAATGGATGGATGCACGCCAAGTAGCGACCATTATTCAAAACGAACATCCTCAGATCCAAACGATCGTGTTGTCCTATTTAGAACCCGATCAGGCGGCGGAAATTTTTGGTCAATTCCCTGAAAATACTCGCTTAGACTTGATGATGCGGATTGCGAATCTTGAAGAAGTACAGCCCGCTGCACTGCAAGAGCTGAACGACATCATGGAGAAACAGTTTGCTGGTCAAGGTGGCGCACAGGCCGCGAAAATGGGCGGCCTAAAAGCGGCTGCCAACATCATGAACTATTTAGATACGGGTATCGAAAGTCAGTTGATGGAAACTATGCGCGAGTCTGACGAAGAAATGGCGCAGCAAATCCAAGACTTGATGTTCGTGTTTGAAAACTTAATTGATGTTGATGACCGTGGTATTCAAGCACTGCTCCGTGAAGTGCAGCAAGATGTACTGATGAAGGCGCTCAAAGGCACAGATGATCAGCTGAAAGAAAAAATCTTGGGCAACATGTCAAAACGTGCCGCTGAATTGCTGCGTGACGATCTTGAGGCCATGGGCCCAATCCGTATCAGTGAAGTGGAAGTCGCCCAAAAAGAAATCCTGTCTATTGCCCGTCGCTTAAGTGACAGCGGCGAAATTATGTTAGGCGGCGGTGGTGGCGATGAGTTCCTCTAATCCGAGCGACAATAAACCGTCAAATAAGGTCTTGAGCGACGGTGATATTGAGTTTAGTCACTGGGCACTGCCAGATGTGACTGAAGCCGATGACGATTCTATCTCGAATTTGTTCGGCCATTCGAATCATCAAGCCGCTAAGCCGACGACGGTTGAGAGTGTTTCTCCGCCGACGATGGCCGAGATTGAAGACATTCGCGCCCAAGCTGAAGAAGAAGGGTTTGCCGAAGGTAAACAACAAGGTTACGAGCAAGGGCTAGAAAAAGGTCGCTTAGAAGGCTTAGAGCAAGGCCATACCGAAGGGCTCGCCCAAGGGCATGAGCAAGGATTAGAAACCGGTTTAGCTCAAGCCAAAGTTTTACTTTCGCGGTTTGAAGCCTTATTAACGCAATTTGAAAAGCCATTGCAATTACTCGATGGCGATATTGAGCTCTCCCTACTGAACTTGAGTATGACATTAGCTAAATCTGTCATAGGCCACGAATTAAAAACCCATCCAGAACAAGTGCTTTCGGCATTACGCTTAGGCATAGAGTCGCTACCCATTAAGGAGCAAGCGGTGACTATTCGGCTGCATCCTGACGATGTGATCCTTGTCGAACAACTTTATTCCACCGCCCAGCTGACCCGCAGTAAATGGGAACTTGAAGTCGATCCGACGTTAAGTGCAGGCGATTGCATTCTGAGCAGTCATCGCTCTTTAGTGGATTTAACGCTTTCATCGCGCATCGATACTGTGTTTGAGTCATTACGAAATCAACATGCGCATTTGAGTGATAAACAGCATCAACTGCAAGAGACGATTGAAGCTGAAGATACTGCCAAACAAGTGGCTGTGGCGCTTGAGTCTGAGCTTGATGATCAAACGCCTGATGACCAAGCTGTCGATACGGTTAACCAAGACACTGAGGACATGCAATCTACCTCAAACACAGGTGAGCACTTAGATACCCAATCGGATGCCGGAACAGATGCAAAATCGCCAACACCAACTGCTGAATAGGCTGAATCACCATCAGGAAAAAGTGCCGCCATTTCGAGCTGTGGCCAGTGGTCAACTCGTGCGTGTTGTTGGCTTAACCTTAGAGGCGAGCGGTTGCCGTGCGCCAGTGGGCAGCTTATGTTCCATCGAAACCATGGCGGGCGAGTTAATTGCAGAAGTCGTCGGCTTTGATGGCGAACTCCTGTATTTAATGCCTATCGAAGAATTACGTGGAGTATTACCCGGTGCCCGGGTGGTGCCTTTAGGGGAACAAACTGGACTCAATGTCGGCTTGTCCCTGTTAGGACGCGTGCTCGATGGCAACGGTGTGCCTTTAGATGGTTTAGGTGCGTTGCAGACAGATCAACAAGCGCCAAGACATAGCGCTGCCATTAATCCATTATCTCGCCGTGCTATTACCGAGCCGCTGGACGTCGGTGTGCGCGCCATTAATGCCATGCTGACAGTGGGCAAAGGCCAACGTATGGGCTTGTTTGCTGGCTCAGGTGTGGGTAAGAGTGTGCTCTTAGGTATGATGACCCGCGGCACCACTGCCGACATTATTGTGGTTGGGCTGGTGGGCGAGCGTGGTCGTGAAGTAAAAGAGTTTATTGAAGAGATTCTTGGTGAAAAAGGTCGAGCGCGCTCTGTTGTTGTTGCCGCGCCTGCAGATACCTCGCCGCTGATGCGCCTGCGCGCCTGTGAAACCTCGACTCGTATTGCCGAATATTTCCGCGATTTAGGCTATAACGTCTTGTTATTAATGGATAGTTTAACGCGCTACGCCCAAGCGCAGCGTGAAATTGCTTTGGCTGTGGGTGAGCCGCCTGCCACCAAAGGCTATCCGCCTTCAGTGTTTGCCAAGCTGCCGCGTTTAGTTGAGCGCGCCGGCAACGGTGGCCCTGGGCAAGGTTCAATTACGGCATTTTATACTGTGTTGACGGAAGGAGACGATCAACAGGATCCCATTGCCGATGCATCGCGGGCGATCCTCGATGGTCACATAGTCTTGTCACGTTCGCTTGCGGACTCTGGGCATTATCCCGCCATTGATATTGAAGCCTCTATTAGCCGGGTAGCACCTATGGTGATCTCCAATGAACACTTGGAAGCGATGCGCCGCGTGAAACAAACCTATTCCTTGTATCAGCAAAATCGTGATTTGATTTCCATTGGCGCTTATGCCCAAGGCAGCGATCCTCGAATCGATAATGCGATACGATTACAGCCGGCGATGAATGCTTTTTTACGCCAAACCATGCGTGATGCATTCAGTTTTGCCGATAGCCAAGTCATGCTCGGGCAACTTGCCGCACAGTGCAAATAATGGCGTCATCGAATTAATCGAGGTCTAGTATGGCTAACGCCGATCCCTTGTTGTTAGTGTTAAAGCTCGCCAATGATGCCGAAGAACAAGCGGCATTATTGTTAAAGTCGGCGCAATTAGAGTGTCAAAAACGGCTGAATCAACTCAGTGCGCTGAATAATTATCGCTTAGAATACATGAAGCAAATGCAATCCCAGCAAGGCCAAGCCATTAGTGCCAGTCACTATCACCAGTTTCATCGCTTTATTCGTCAGATTGATGACGCTATTACTCAGCAAAATCGCGTTGTAGCCGACGGTGAAAAACAAAAAGAATATCGACAACAGCATTGGTTGGAAAAACAAAAAAAACGTAAGGCTGTGGAATTACTCTTAGCGAGTAAAGAGAAGAAGCGCCAAGTTGTTGAACAAAAACGGGAGCAGAAAATGACCGATGAATTTGCTTCTCAGCAGTTTTATCGCCGTCATCAGCGTTAGTGTAATGGTGCGTTAAATGATCGGTATCTTTGCCATTCACTAACCTCTATGAGTTCAGTTTTCTGTTGCCGCTTATGGTGCAGAACATTTGTTCGACTTTTTTCCCTGAGTTTTATTCTTTTCAATATGCCGCAGTAAAAACTGAAGTTTTGGCATCTTATTTGCTTTGATTTAGTCCATGACCCTGCAACCGCAGTGTTTAATTGACGTTTCTACCTAGCCATTTTCTTTTTCTGCTGGGTGATGTTTGGGAGCACTTATGCAACAAATGACCAATATCCTGTTGAGTAAAACAGGCAACTCTGCGGCCAATTCCGCTAAGACATCTTCCCAAGAGTCTAATAATGAAGACTTTTCATCTACACTTGCGTCTGTCTCCGCTAGCTCATTTTCTATTTCCGCGCCTAAAAAGGCTGTCGCGAATACTGACGATAAAGTGCAGATCGCCTCTACTGATAAAGTAAAAGATAAAGACATATCAACGGATGACGCTGACGTTAATCTTATCTTCGCCCAGATCAGTATGGCAAATGACATGAAGAAAACGGCATCAGAGGGAGAGAGTTTGCCGTTTGGCTCTTCCCAAGAGGACAATAATGAGTCTGGTGATACTTTGTTGGAAAGCGATGCTCTCAGTACCGTTGAGTTGACGGGTATACAAGCATCAATGAAAGCGATGAACACTGAGCTTCCAGTTGTCGACATCTCAGGCTCAGCGCAAGGTAAGGCTGATATTTTAACGTCAAGTGAAGTTAACCTGGCAACTGAGAAAAGTAATAGCAAGTCCTCAAATGGCGAGCTATCGGGCTTACAAAAGATGTTAGATACTGACATTTCATTTTCCTCAGAACTCAAAAAGTTAACTGACCAGTTTCAACTAAATACTGCGTCATCAGATGAGACTGATAGCACTAATAATGTGTCTACGGATAAAGTATCAGTAGAGGTATTACCCAAAGAAAGATTGTTAGCGACTAAAATATCAGTAGAGGCATTGCCAATTGAAAATATACGGGCTGACAAAGACGCAGCCGACGAATTATCTGTTGAAGCAATACAGGGGAAGAAAGTTTTACTTGATGAGGCGGTAGAGGCATTAAAATCACAGTCGTCTATGGATAAAAGCCTTGAATCACATTCCGCCTCTCTCAAGGCACAAGTCATTTCGCCGAACAGTAAAATATCTGAAAGTTTAGACTTATCAGAGCTTGAAAATGCAGCAGAAACAGCACCATCAAAAATTTTAGAAAGCGTGATATTGAAAGACGCTGATGTGACTGAACTTAAAGACGATAAATCATTTTCAACTGATAAATATGCGAATCAAGTTGCGAGTGTAAACGCTGAACTGCAGGGAGCAAGGTTGGATCTTAATTCTGAGGCACTGCGAACTTCTGACGACGTAGATGAATCAATGTTGAAGTTTAGCCCTGCGAGTCAAACTTTGCGGTCTGAAACCCTAGCGCCATCGACTACTAAGAATGAAATGTCTGCAACATCTTTAATCGCTGATGAAATAGTTGATACATTGGACTTGGCAAGCTCCAAGCTGATTGATACTTCTAGCACGGACGAGGTCGATGCTGATACTGTTTCTGTAGAGAGTAATAAACCAACAGTTCGCAATGTTGAGATTACGATACCCCAGCAAGTAAGCCGAAATGCTAATGTCGATATTGCGGTTAGCAAAGTAGAAGTTCAGCCTATAGTTACAACACTGGATACACAGAATATCTTAGGTAACGCAGTTGATCCGAAGGATAGCGCAATGACTGATACCGAGATCAATGTTGATGTTTCAAAAGTAGCAATGGATGCGGGTACTTTGCTAAAGGATGCGAAGTACAGTGTGACACTCGATGCTCAAAGAGACGCTAAGCCATTCATTATGGGGGATGAAGACAAGGTATCAACGACTGACATTAAGTCATTTTCTGCTTTAGCTCAGTCATCGACGCCACTACAAGTCAATCGTCAGGAAACGATGCAAGTTCAGTTGTCATTACGCCAAGGTGTCGAACAACAAAACCAAATGCAAGAGATGATCCAACGGTTTTCACCTGTGATGAAGCAACAGTTGATCACTATGGTGAGTCAAGGTATTCAACATGCTGAAATTAGGCTCGATCCCCCTGAGCTTGGACATATGCTGGTAAAAATTCAAGTGCATGGCGATCAGACCCAAGTACAGTTCCATGTCACTCAGACACAGACGCGTGATTTAGTTGAACAAGCTATGCCAAGATTACGCGAGTTACTGCAGGAGCAAGGGATGCAATTAGCGGATAGCCATGTGTCTCAAGGTGGCCAAGGTGAACGTCGAGAGGGAAGTTTTGGCGACGGTGGCGGTTCAAGTGGGGCTGATGTGGATGAAATCTCGGCAGAAGAGCTACATTTAGGTTTAAATCAAGCTTCTAGTGTAAATTCAGGTATAGATTATTACGCTTAAGTAGGTAACCTATAGCGATGACTTATATAGTTACGTTTTCATATTAATAAAACGTAAGAGTTTCTGCCTAAATTAAAGAGAATAGTGAATGGCTAAGGAAGAATCGTTAGAACTTGAGAACACCGAAGCTCCCAAAAGTAAAAAAAAGCTCTTTATTTTTATTGGAGTGGGGGTTTTAGTTGCACTGCTTATTGCCGGTGCCCTATGGTTTTTCCTTGGTAGTAGTTCTGAGGACGCCACGACGTCAACTGACGGAGCCGTACAAACAGAAACTCCTGCTGAAAGTGGTGCGCTGACTACCGCATCCTATGTGCCTATGCCACGTCCTTTTTTGTTTAACCTGCCTGGCCCTGATCGCGCTCGTTTAGTTGAGATTAAAGTACAGTTAATGGTACGTGGCACAGATGATGATGTGCTGACACAAAAACACATTCCGCTGATTGAAGATGCGCTTTTAACGACTTTCAGTGGCGCAGATGTGCAAAAACTCAGTACGCAAGCGGGTAAAGATGAATTACGCCAGTTAGCACTCTTAAGCGTGCAAAATACCCTGCAGTCGGTCACTGGCCGTAAAGTTGTCGAGAAAGTGCTGTTTACTGGTTTTGTGATGCAATAACCCTTTACTGATAGTGGGTAAGTAATCTAAAGAGGCGAAGGCAATATAGTGAGTGATTTATTAAGCCAAGACGAGATTGATGCACTCTTGCACGGGGTTGATGACGTCGATGATGATGACGAAATTGATTCCGCTGGTCATGATGCGCGTTCCTACGATTTCTCTTCCCAAGATCGCATTGTTCGTGGGCGTATGCCGACGCTGGAAATTGTGAATGAGCGTTTTGCACGTCATTTGCGGATCAGTATGTTTAATATGATGCGTCGCGCTGCTGAAGTGTCGATCAACGGTGTACAGATGCTCAAGTTTGGAGAGTATGTACATACGCTATTCGTTCCTACTAGTCTGAATATGGTACGTTTTAGTCCGCTCAAAGGTACAGCATTGATCACAATGGAAGCCAGATTGGTGTTCATCCTAGTGGATAACTTCTTTGGGGGAGATGGCCGTTTCCATGCCAAGATCGAAGGGCGGGAATTTACGCCTACTGAGAGACGTATCGTACAGCTATTGCTTAAAATAATTTTTGAAGATTATAAAGATGCGTGGGCACCGGTGATGGATGTGGAGTTCGATTATTTGGACTCAGAAGTCAATCCTGCCATGGCCAACATTGTCAGTCCTACTGAAGTTGTCGTGATTAACTCATTCCATATTGAAGTTGATGGTGGTGGCGGTGATTTCCATATCACTATGCCGTATTCCATGATTGAGCCGATTCGCGAGTTGCTCGATGCGGGTGTTCAAAGTGATAAGCAAGATACTGACATGCGTTGGTCGCAGGCATTGCATGATGAAATCATGGATGTGAAGGTCGGGTTCGATGCCAACATTGTGGAACATGAATTAACGCTCAAAGATGTGATGAATTTTAAAGCGGGCGATATTATTCCGATTGAGTTACCGGAATATATTATGATGAAAATCGAGGATTTACCGACATATCGTTGTAAAATGGGCCGTTCTAGAGATAACCTAGCACTTAAAATATATGAAAAGATCCCTCGGCCAGAAACCGTTAAATCCGAGCTACAATTAGTGACGCGCAAGGGTAAATCTCGCGATATATCAGAATTATAAGGTGAAGTAAGATGAGCACAGACGATACGGATGATTGGGCTGCAGCAATGGCAGAACAAGCTTTAGAAGAAGCTAACGCGATTGAGCTCGATGAATTAGTTGATGATTCGAGACCTATCTCTAAAGCAGAAGCGGCGAAATTAGACACTATTTTAGATATCCCCGTCACTATCTCTATGGAAGTGGGCCGTAGCTATATCAGTATTCGTAACTTGTTGCAGTTAAACCAAGGTTCTGTGGTTGAGCTCGACAGAGTTGCGGGTGAACCTTTAGATGTGATGGTTAACGGTACGCTGATTGCGCATGGTGAGGTTGTGGTTGTAAACGATAAATTCGGTATTCGTTTAACCGATGTGATCAGTCAAACCGAGCGAATTAAAAAGCTTAAATAATTGTCTCATCAACGAAAGTTGGAACCAGAATGACCATATCGGTAATACTCAGTTTAGCTGCAGTATCTCAAGCAAAAACTGAGAGTCTTGTAGGCGATAGTACTCAAGGCGTAACAGCTGTGACATCTTCGGCCGCAAAAATGGCTGAACCTTCCCAAGTCGCAACCCTAGCGAGTATGTTAGGTGGCTTAATTCTGGTTTTACTCTTAATTTTTGCGTTAGCTTATTTATTAAGACGGTTCAATTTAGTTCCTACGACCAACGGTGTTTTAAAAACCATAGCCGTGACTTCGCTCGGTCAGAAAGAGCGTTTAGTCTTAGTGCAGGTGGGGGAGCAGCAATATTTACTTGGCGTTAGCTCGCAGCAGGTGAGTTTGATTGATAAGTTAGTTGAACCTATTCATATAGAGTCTGATTCCTTTGCGAGTCGGCTACGTCAGGCGAAATTAAAACAATGACAACACGTATCCTCGCGTTAGTTGGCTTAGTTATTCTGTTATGCATGCCGTCGGCATGGGCCGCTGATGGTGTTTTGCCTGCAGTGACTGTAACAACAGGACCAGACGGCTCCACAGAATACTCAGTCACAATGCAGATTTTACTGCTGATGACATCGCTGAGTTTTTTACCTGCGATGCTCATCATGTTGACCTCTTTCACGCGGATCATCATTGTTCTGTCTATATTACGTCAAGCTATTGGCTTACAACAAACACCTTCCAATCAAGTATTAATTGGCATGAGTTTATTCATGACCTTTTTTATTATGGCGCCGGTATTTGACCGGATTTATGACGAAGGGGTTAAGCCTTACATTGAGGAGCAGTTAACCCTGCAGCAAGCGTTCGAAAAAGGTAAAGAACCAATAAGAAGCTTTATGTTAGGTCAAGTTAGGACCACAGACTTAAAAACTTTTATCGAAATTTCAGGCTACAAAAACATTAAGTCGCCCGAAGAAGCCCCGATGAGCGTGCTGATACCCGCCTTTATTACCAGCGAGCTAAAAACAGCTTTTCAAATTGGTTTTATGTTGTTCGTGCCGTTTTTAGTGTTAGATCTAGTGGTGGCCAGTATCTTAATGGCCATGGGTATGATGATGTTATCCCCTATGATAGTGTCGCTACCATTTAAGATCATGCTGTTTGTGCTCGTCGATGGTTGGAGCTTAGTCCTAGGGACATTAGCGAATAGTTTCGGGTAGCCAAGGGAGAATATGCAAATGAGTCCAGAGGCGCTAATTGATATTTTTCGTGAGGCTCTCGCTGTTATTGTCATGATGGTGTCTGCAATTGTATTACCTGGGCTGGGTATTGGTTTGATTGTCGCCGTGTTTCAAGCCGCGACTTCGATTAACGAGCAAACTTTAAGTTTTCTACCGCGATTGTTAGTGACACTTTTCGGTTTGATGTTCATGGGACATTGGTTAGTTGAAACCCTAATGGACTTTTTTGTCGAGATGGTTAATCGCATCCCGCAAGTAATAGGCTAATCCAATGGAGCTGCTGCTCGATACGTTAATGCAGACCATTGCCGCTTATATGTGGCCACTGTTTCGGGTTGCTAGCATGTTAATGGTGATGGTGGTATTTGGGGCCGCAACCACTCCAACTCGTGTGCGCTTACTATTAGCCATGGCGATTACCTTTGCGATAGCACCAGTCCTTCCTCCTGTTCAAAATGCCGATCTATTTTCACTCAGTGCAGTATTTATTACTGCGCAGCAAATCATTATTGGTGTTGCCATGGGGTTTGTGACTCAAATGGTGATGCAAGTTTTCGTATTAACCGGCCAGATTATTGGTATGCAAACCAGTCTCGGGTTTGCTTCTATGGTTGATCCTGGTTCGGGTCAGCAAACACCCGTTATTGGTAACTTTTTTCTATTATTGGCGACATTAATCTTCTTAGCCGTAGATGGCCATCTGTTGATGATCCGTATGTTGGTGGCGAGTTTTGAGACCCTACCCATTTCTAATCAAGGATTAACCCTCACTAGCTACCGTGCTTTAGCAGATTGGGGCTCGTATATGTTTGGTGCGGCATTAACTATGTCGATATCCGCGATTATTGCCTTGTTATTAGTGAACTTGTCCTTCGGTGTGATGACCCGCGCCGCGCCGCAATTAAATATTTTCTCTATTGGTTTTCCGATCACTATGATTGGCGGATTGTTTATTCTCTGGTTAACCTTAACACCTGTTATGGCCCATTTTGATGAAGTGTGGACTGCGGCTCAAGTGCTGCTTTGCGATATGTTAGCGCTTCAATGTAACGCCGATGGTTTGATATGACGGTATTAGGAGCAGCCCATGGCTGAAGAGTCAAGCGGTGAACGCAGTGAGGAACCCACTGGGAGACGTCTCGAACAGGCGCGGGAAAAAGGACAAATTGCGCGTTCGAAAGAACTCGGTACAGCAGCGGTATTAATTTCCGCTGCATGTGGCTTTTATATGTTAGGTCCAAGTCTAGCCACAAGTTTAACTCGGGTATTTGAGACTGTTTTCACCATGGACAGGGCGCAAATTTTTGATACTGAAGAAATGTTTAATGTATGGGGCGTTGTCGCGAGCGAAATCGCCTGGCCCATGGCAAAAATTATGCTGTTAATTGTGGTTGTCGCTTTCATTGGCAATATATCCCTTGGCGGGATGAATTTCTCTACCCAAGCCATGATGCCTAAGGCCAGTAAAATGAGCCCAGTCGCAGGTTTGAAGCGCATGTTCGGTGTGCAGGCGTTAGTTGAGCTGACGAAGGGGATTGCCAAGTTTTCTGTGGTGGCATTTTCTGCGTATTTATTACTGAGCTTTTACTTCAATGATATTATGTTGCTATCTAGTGATCATCTTCCTGGTAATATTTACCACGCATTAGATTTACTTGTGTGGATGTTTATCCTGTTGTGTTCCTCTATTTTATTGATTGTCGTCATCGACGTGCCGTTCCAAATTTGGAATCACAACAAGCAACTTAAGATGACCAAACAAGAAGTAAAGGATGAATATAAAGACACTGAAGGGAAGCCTGAAGTGAAATCGCGAGTAAGGCAGATGCAGCATGAGTTGGCTCAGCGCAGAATGATGGCTGAAGTACCCAATGCCGATGTCATCGTTGTTAACCCTGAGCATTTTGCAGTAGCGATTAAATACGATGTAAAGCGCTCCGCTGCACCCTTTGTCATAGCTAAAGGCGTTGATGACGTCGCATTTAAAATTCGTGAGATTGCTCGCGAACACAATATTGCCATTGTCTCTGCACCACCTCTTGCGAGGGCGATATACCATACGACTAAGTTAGATCAACAAATCCCCGAAGGACTATTTACTGCCGTTGCACAGATTTTGGCTTATGTTTTCCAGTTACGTCAATATCAGAAAGGACGTGGTCGTAAACCTATTCCTGTCCCGCTTAATCAGCCCATCCCTGATGAGTTAAAATATTAAGTTAGCAGCATCTGACACTCGGGAGCGAAAGTCAGATAATGTCACTTTGTATGGATATTCCACTGTTATTTCTTCTTTATATCAATAAGTCACTCGTATAAATTTTCTTAATTAGTCTGATTTATTTTGTTGGCGCGTTTTTTGCTTTTCGCTTATTACACGTCAAAATTTAGGTTATAGCGAATGGATGTTAAAGCGACTCTTGGTCAAGTAAAACAAATGCGGCTGAGCTCATTCAAAGGCATTGGTACGCCTATGGTTGTGCTTGCTGCATTGGCCATGATTGTTTTACCTATTCCTCCATTCTTATTAGACATACTTTTCTCATTCAACATAGCCTTAGCGCTCATCGTATTGTTAGTCGCTATTTATACCGATAGGCCATTAGATTTTGCCGCTTTTCCAACTGTATTGCTGGTGGCGACATTACTACGACTTGCACTAAACGTCGCTTCAACTCGTGTGGTATTACTCGAAGGCCATAATGGCGGTGATGCGGCAGGTAAGGTGATCGAAGCCTTCGGTTCTGTGGTGATCGGCGGTAACTATGCCGTTGGTTTAGTTGTCTTTATCATTTTGATTATTATCAACTTTGCGGTGGTGACTAAAGGTGCCGGTCGTATAGCAGAAGTGAGCGCCCGCTTTACCTTGGACGCTATGCCTGGCAAGCAAATGGCAATTGATGCCGATTTAAATGCTGGAACCTTAAACCAAGACCAAGCAAGAATACGTCGCGCCGAAGTGACCCGTGAAGCTGATTTTTATGGCGCGATGGATGGTGCTTCAAAATTCGTAAAAGGTGATGCCGTTGCGGGTATCATGATTTTAGTGATCAACATCTTAGGTGGTTTCATCATAGGTATTGTTCAGCATGGCTTAAGTTTCTCTGAAGCGGTTGAAATTTATACCTTGCTGACTATTGGTGATGGTCTGGTGGCGCAGATCCCAGGCTTATTACTGTCAATCGCAGCCGCCTTGATGGTAACCCGTCAAAATGAATCGGGCGATATGGGCCAAATGATGATGAGTCAGATGTTTGACAGTCATAAATCATTGGGTATCGCCGCCGGAGTGTTATTTGTCATGGGTATTGTTCCTGGCATGCCACATATGGCGTTCTTAAGCTTCGCCTTTATTACTGCGGGTGCTGCCTATTTTGTCTATAAGCGTAATGAATCAAAACGCATTAAAGCCCTAGAACAAGTCAAATCTGGCCCGATTGAGAGACAAGATAAAGAGCCTAAAGAACTGGGTTGGGATGATGTACATCATGTTGATACTATTGGGCTTGAGGTTGGATATCGTTTGATCCCACTGGTCGATAAGGGCCAAGGTGGCGAGTTATTAAGCCGTATAAAAGGAGTCCGTAAGAAGTTATCGCAAGAGTTGGGCTTCTTAGTACCTGCGGTGCATATTCGCGATAACTTAGATTTGTCACCTAATGCCTACCGCATTTCTCTAATGGGCGTAGTCGTTGGTGAGGCGGATATTCGTCACGACTGCGAATTGGCGATTAATCCTGGCCAAGTCTATGGCAAGCTTGATGGTATCGAAACGCGCGATCCAGCTTTTGGTCTTGAAGCGGTATGGATTGCCCCTGAATTACGTGAACATGCCCAAACATTAGGGTATACCGTCGTTGATGCCGCCACAGTTGTGGCAACCCATATTAGTCAATTGTTGACCAATAATGCTGCTAAGTTGTTAGGATATGAAGAAGTGCAACAACTGATGGATATGCTTGCGAAACACTCGCCTAAGCTGGTGGATGGCTTTATTCCTGATGTAATGCCACTAGGACATGTCGTAAAAGTGATGCAGAACCTATTAAATGAAGGGGTTTCAGTCAGAGACTTGCGTACTATAGTGCAAACTTTGTTAGAATACGGCACTAAGAGTAATGACACTGAAGTCTTGACCGCTGCAGTCCGTATCGCGTTGAAACGTATGATCGTCCAGGAAATTTCAGGCCCAGAGCTCGAAATCCCTGTCATAACTTTGGCGCCAGAGTTGGAACAGATGTTGCATCAGTCAATGCAAGCAACCGGTGGTGATGGTCCTAACATTGAACCCGGTCTTGCAGAACGCATGCAGCAGTCCCTTGCCGATGCGGCTCAGAAGCAAGAAATGGTCGGACAACCCGCCATATTGTTGACGTCAGGTATGTTACGCGCGACGCTGTCACGCTTTGTTAAACATACTATTCCTAATCTCAGAGTCATTTCATATCAAGAAATACCTGATGAGAAGCAAATACGTATCGTATCTGCAGTCGGCCAGTAGAGGACGCATAAGTGAAGATTAAACGATTTTTTGCCAAAGACATGCGCGCCGCACTGGCCCAAGTGAAAGAAACACTCGGCTCAGATGCCGTCATTATGTCAAATAAGAAAGTGAATGGGGGCATCGAAATTGTCGCCGCCGTTGACTATGACGAACCTAAAGCGAAAACCGCAGCTACTGCGCCAGCGCCAACCTTTATGGACGTGAGTGACGACCTTGTGTCCTTGGGTGCTAAGCAGCCAGTACGAGTAGAAACCCGTGCTAAGCCAGCGGCACCTGCTGACTCATTACAAGCCTTGCTAGAGAAGCAACAAAGCCGTTTGAATCAACAAATGTCGCATCAGCAAGTTGATGCCGCGTTACCCGCATGGGCAAAGGGCTTACAAGCGCCGGCAGCGGCAAAAGTGGAGCGTCGCGAAGCGCCTGCTACTTTTGATAAGAAGCCACAAACATCACAGAAACAAAGCGCTGATATTGAGGCAATGCGTGATGAGTTAGCCTCATTGCGTAATTTATTGACACACCAAGTGTCCTCTTTGATGACAGAACATAAAAAACGCATCGACCCCGTCGGTGCTATGCTCGAGGCCAAGTTACTTGAGGCTGAATTCTCCCCTGCGGTTGCGAATAAATTAGCGGCGCTGAGCCAACATTATACGCCTGCAGAATTAGTCAGAGCCTTACCTCAAAGTTTAGCTAATATGCTTGATAATCAAGGTGATGATATTGTTAAACAGGGCGGGGTGGTTGCATTAGTGGGTCCAACGGGTGTGGGTAAAACCACGTCATTAGCGAAACTTGCAGCCCGTTTTGCTGCCCATCACGGTGCTGAGCATGTGGCTTTGATAACGACAGATCATTATCGCATCGGAGCCTATGAGCAATTAGCAACTTATGGCAAAATAATGGGCTGCCCTGTAAAGCAAGCTCATGATCTAAATGAATTAGAGCAAATTCTCTATCAGTTTAGGAATCGCAAGCTAGTATTGATAGATACGGCTGGCATGGGACAGCGAGATATGCGTCTTTACCAGCAACTTGATAATTTAACTGCAAATAGCAGGATACCTATCCGCAGTTATCTGGTACTGTCTGCGACAGGACAGCGCCGTGTGCTGCAAGATGCAGTCAATCATTTTAAACGCATTCCCCTATCTGGTGTCGTTCTCACAAAACTCGATGAATCTGTGTCGTTAGCAGGGGCATTAAGTGTGTTGATCCAAAATGGATTACCATTAAGTTATGTTACTGATGGACAAAGAGTTCCTGAAGATATGAAAGTTGCGGATACCTTAGATTTAGCCCAGCAGGCACTCGCAGCGTTAGATAGTACAGAACAACAATCATTACAAGACACAGCGTGGTCAGATAATATGGCCTGTGCATTTGAGTAGATTTATGACCCTGGATCAAGCAAGTGGTTTACGTATGATGAATCAACCCTATAACGAAAAAGTGAAAGTAATCGCGGTCACAGGTGGTAAAGGCGGCGTTGGTAAAACCAGCGTCTCCATTAATACTGCTGTGGCATTAGCCGAAAAAGGCAAGCGTGTCTTGGTACTTGATGCTGACCTTGGCTTAGCAAACGTCGATGTCATGCTGGGTATTCGCGCCGAGCGTAACCTCTCCCATGTTCTCTCTGGTGATGCAGAGCTTGACGATATTATCGTTCGTGGCCCTAAAGGGATTGGCATAGTGCCAGCCACTTCAGGAACACAAGGGATGGTGGAATTAAGCCCAGCGCAACATGCTGGGTTAATTCGCGCATTTAGTGAGATGCGGACTCAGTTTGATATTCTAGTCGTAGATACTGCTGCTGGGATTTCAGATATGGTGCTCAGTTTCTCACGTGCATCGCAGGATGTGCTGGTCGTTGTTTGTGATGAACCCACATCAATTACCGATGCCTATGCCCTGATAAAAATCCTCAGCCGTGAGCATGGTGTGTTCCGTTTTAAAATAGTTGCCAATATGGTGCGTAGTTTACGCGAAGGTATGGAATTATTTGCTAAACTCAGTAAAGTGACCGACAGATTTTTAGATGTCGCCCTTGAATTAGTTGCAACTATTCCATTTGACGAAAACTTACGTAAATCAGTTCGTAAGCAAAAACTGGTAGTTGAAGCTTATCCTAAATCACCAGCGGCGATTGCGTATCAAGGATTGGCAAATAAAATTCTGAGCTGGCCTGTACCGCAGCAACCTGGTGGGCATTTGGAGTTTTTCGTTGAGCGTTTAGTGCAACGACCAGATTTTCAAGAGGAAAAAACGAGTGAATAAAGCCGCTGCGTATACTTGTTTAGACAATAAATCGTCGATCGTTGAACAGTATGCTCCGTTGGTGAAAAGAATTGCGCATCATTTACTCGCCAGATTACCTGCCTCAGTGCAGCTAGATGATTTACTCCAAGCTGGGATGATGGGTTTATTAGAAGCATCATCCAAGTTTGATGGTGGCAAGGGTGCGAAATTTGAAACCTTCGCCGGCATACGTATACGAGGGGCGATGTTAGATGAAATTCGCCGTGGTGATTGGGTGCCTCGTTCCGTTCATCGTAATAACCGCAAGGTTGCACATGCTATTGATGAGTTAGAGCAAGCGCTGGGTCGTGATGCACGCGACACAGAAATTGCAGAAAAACTTGATATGACGCTCGATGAGTACCATCATATTCTTAACGATGTTTCTGTCGGAAAAATCATAGGGATAGAAGACTTAGGCGTATCTCAGGATATACTTACAGTGAGTGATCGGTCCGATGATGATTCATTTGAAGCATTAGCTGAGAACCAATTTCATTCTGCTCTGGTTGAGGCAATTAAATTATTGCCTGAAAGAGATGCATTAGTGTTATCCCTGTACTACGATGAAGCATTGAATTTAAAAGAGATTGGCGCCATTCTTGAGGTCAGTGAATCGCGTGTTAGCCAGATATTAAGTCAGGCAATGTTGCGATTGAAAGCTAAACTCAAGCACTGGACATAAGTATAATTATTAATCGAGCACAGAATGTCAGCTCACCGGAGGAAACCTTGGACAAGAATATGAAGATTCTCATTGTTGACGATTTTTCGACAATGAGGCGTATCATCAAGAACTTGTTGCGAGACTTGGGGTTTAACAATACCCAAGAAGCAGACGATGGCTCAACAGCCCTGCCGATGTTGCAAAAGGGGGATTTTGATTTTGTTGTTACAGATTGGAATATGCCCGGTATGCAAGGCATCGATCTGTTAAAAGCAATTCGCGCAGATGATTCGCTAAAGCATTTACCCGTATTAATGGTGACAGCTGAAGCAAAACGTGAACAGATTATCGCTGCCGCTCAAGCGGGAGTGAATGGATATGTGGTTAAGCCTTTTACCGCTGCAACGCTGAAAGAGAAGCTAGATAAAATATTCGAACGACTCGCTTGAGCAAGGATGAGCTATGAAGTCACAAACATCAGGGCTCATCACGCTCGAACAAGCTCAGCACTTGGTTGAATTATTAAGTGTCGGTGAGCAACGTCAGGCAGATGATTTATTTCGGGAGCTTGCTGCTCCACTGCAACGAGAATTATTTGAAGAGGTAGGGAAATTAACTCGGCAACTTCATAGCGCTTTAATGGATTTTCAAGTTGATAATCGTCTAGCTGAATTAGCCAATACAGAAATTCCCGATGCCAAACAACGTTTAAATTACGTTATTGACATGACTGAACAAGCGGCAAATAAAACCATGGATGCGGTAGAAGAATGTTTACCTTTGGCCAATGCCGTAACGGTGAATATTCAAAAAGTCATGCCATCTTGGGACAAATTAATGCGCCGAGAAATAGAACTCAGCGAGTTTAAGGTTCTTTGCCACGATGTCCAAGATCTTATGTCCCGTAGTTCAAATGACTCGACTCGACTGCGTGAATTGTTAAATCAAATATTGATGGCGCAAGATTTTCAAGACTTAACAGGACAAATGATACGTCGTGTTATTGATCTGGTTATGGAAGTAGAAAGTAATCTGGTTTCTATGCTGACGGTATTTGGTGAGCAGCCTATGATTGAAAGTCAGATTGCTCAGAAAAATAATATTGAAGCGGAAGGGCCGATAATGAATGCCGAGCTTCGTCAAGATGTAGTAACGGGTCAAGACGAAGTGGATGATCTTCTATCGAGTCTGGGTTTCTAACTGGGAGTCAATTTGATGGCCTTTGATGTAGATGAAGAGATACTCCAGGACTTTTTAATCGAAGCCGGTGAAATTTTAGAGCTTCTGCAAGAGCAACTCGTTGCGCTTGAAAATAATCCTGATGACACTAACTTGCTAAACGCCATTTTTAGAGGGTTCCACACCGTTAAAGGTGGCGCAGGCTTTCTTAGCTTAACTCCCATGGTCGATGTGTGTCATGAGGCTGAAAATACCTTCGATTTATTACGGACTGGTAAACGTAGCGTCAATGCAGAGCTGATGGATATTATTTTGCAGGCTGTTGATGCAATTAATACCATGTTTGCTCAAACGCAGCAGGGCGAGCAGCAAGATCCTGCCGATTCGGGTTTGTTGGCTAGGCTTAAAATGCTGAGTTCAGGTGCGCCATTGCCATCTGAAGTTGCGTCTGCAGAGGTGGTCGAAATTGTCGAACCTGAGCCTGTCGTTGAAACCATTGTTGAAACTCCCGTCCCACAAGACATCCCTATAGAGATAAGTCATAGCTCATCTTCAAGTATTGATGATATCAACGACGCTGAATTTGAAGCTTTATTAGATGCGCTTCATGGCTCAGGAAAAGGTCCTGCGGCGGCTACCGCCGTGGTCTCTGATCCTGTTGTCGCTAAGCCAGCTGCGCCAGTTAAAGCGTCTCCTGCATCGGGCGATGACATCACTGATGACGAGTTTGAAGCATTGCTTGATGAACTTCATGGTTCTGGCAAGTTTAAAGTCGAGGCAGAAGTGCCGGCTAAACCAAAGGTTGTCGCCGCACCTACGCCTCAACCTATAGTCGATGCCGATGAAATTACCGATGATGAGTTTGAAAGATTACTTGATGAACTCCATGGTAAAGGCGTAGCACCTGCGAAAGCTGACGTAAAAGCGTCGCCAGTCACGCCAGCTGTGGCAGCTGCACCTAAAGCCGCAGTGACTCCTGAGCCTGCGAAAGTTGCAGCGCCAGCCCCCGTTGTTGCCGCAAAACCGAAAGTAGACATCGCGGTTGTAGAGAAAGCACCTGCTAAAGCAAGTTCAGCAAATGTGCCTCAAGGTGAAACCACGGTTCGTGTTGATACTGCACGACTCGACCAAATCATGAATATGGTCGGTGAGTTAGTATTAGTGCGTAATCGATTAGTGAGCTTAGGCATCAGTCGTGATGATGAGGAAATGTCTAAGGCCCTTGCGAACTTAGATCTCGTGACAGCCGATTTACAGGGCGCGGTGATGAAAACCCGTATGCAACCGATCAAGAAAGTGTTTGGTCGTTTCCCTCGGGTAGTACGTGATCTTGCGCGTACGCTCAATAAAGAAATTGATTTGATCATGGTCGGTGAAGAAACCGACCTAGATAAAAACTTAGTTGAAGCGCTTGCCGATCCACTCGTCCACTTAGTGCGTAACTCTGTGGATCACGGTATTGAAATGCCAAACGAGCGTGAAGCCAATGGCAAGCCGAGAACGGGTACTATTACCTTATCTGCAAGTCAGGAAGGTGACCATATACTGCTGAAAATCGAAGACGATGGCGCAGGTATGGACCCTGAAAAACTGAAAAAAATCGCGATAACGCGCGGTGTGCTCGATGAAGATTCAGCTTCGCGAATGACTGACAGCGAAGCTTATAATTTGATTTTTGCGCCCGGTTTTTCGACTAAGGTCGAGATTTCAGATATTTCTGGTCGTGGCGTTGGGATGGACGTGGTAAAAACCCGTATCACTCAGCTTAACGGCACAGTGCATATTGATTCTATGAAAGGTAAGGGCACGATACTTGAGATTAAAGTACCGTTAACGCTGGCGATTATGCCGACCTTAATGGTTGATGTCGCTAAACAAGTGTTTGCATTACCTCTGTCTAGCGTGAACGAGATATTCCATCTCGATCTCACTAAGACCAATATCGTCGACGGACAACTCACCGTCATAGTGCGTAACAAGGCTGTGCCTTTGTTCTATTTGGAGCACTGGCTACATAGAAACAAAACCACCTTTAAACATGGCGATAAAAAGCATGGTCATGTGGTGATTGTACAATTAGGTATGATGCAAATTGGTTTTGTGGTCGATGCCCTAATAGGCCAAGAAGAGGTGGTGATTAAACCCCTTGGCGCTATGTTACATGGCACTCCTGGGATGGCTGGCGCGACGATTACATCGGATGGCGGTATCGCACTGATCTTAGATGTCCCTGGATTGTTAAAGCATTATGCGAAAAGTAAGAATTAGTTTCCAAGCTAAGGAATGGAATGGCCATTAAAGTATTAGTCGTTGATGACTCAAGTTTTTTCAGACGACGTGTTAGTGAAATAGTCAATCAAGATCCTGAACTGGAAGTTATCGCGACGGCCTCAAATGGGGCCGAAGCGGTGAAGATGGCTGCTGAGCTTAATCCTCAAGTTATCACTATGGATATTGAGATGCCCGTGATGGATGGCATTACTGCCGTCCGTGAGATCATGGCTAAATGTCCTACTCCGATCTTGATGTTTTCTTCTTTAACCCATGATGGCGCTAAAGCAACGTTAGATGCTTTAGATGCTGGTGCGTTAGATTTTCTACCTAAACGTTTTGAAGACATTGCTACCAATAAAGATGATGCTATTTTATTGTTGCAGCAGAGAGTTAAGGCATTGGGACGCCGCAGAATGTTTCGTCCTATTGCACGTCCTGTCGTCGCTTCAACATCTAGCGTGCGTCCAACAAGTAGCGTTTTAGGGACAACGAGTATAGCGGCGCATACTCCAGCCACGGCTCCTGTGAGGACCTCAACAGCAGCGTCGATTCGTGCAAGCGGTAAGCAGTATAAAATACTGCTGATCGGCACATCTACTGGTGGTCCAGTTGCCTTGCAAAAAATTCTTACCCAATTCCCGGCAAACTATCCGCATCCGATTTTATTAATCCAGCATATGCCAGCAGCTTTTACGCCAGCATTTGCAAGTCGTTTGAATGGTTTATGTAAGATTGAAGTAAAAGAAGCCGCGAATGGCGATCTTCTTAGACCAGGTTGTGCGTATTTAGCGCCAGGCGGAATGCAAATGATGGTTGAACGTACTGGCGCAAGTGGTCGATTAAAGGTCATTGCTGGCAGTGCAGACATGAACTATAAGCCTTGCGTTGATATCACCTTTGCTTCTGCATCCAAAGCCTTTAGCGGTGACGTCCTTGCCGTTGTGCTAACTGGTATGGGCGCGGATGGCAGAGAAGGTGCCCGCATGTTGAAAGCAGTCGGTGCGACCATTTGGGCGCAGGATGAAGCCAGTTGTGTGGTTTATGGCATGCCGCAGGCTGTCGCTAGTGCTGGTATTGCCACTCAGTCGATTGCGTTAGACAACATGGCTGAATGCATTTTAAAAGAGTCTGTTCGTGTCTAAGAGTCTGCATCCGATGAGCACGAATAGTGTGCTCATCATTTTGCTGATGGCGATTGCTATTTTGTGTCTTGGCGCCTTGAGTCTCGATTATCGGCATAAAAATAGTTTGTTGAGAGAAGAGATAAATCGTTTGGAATCGACTCAGGTACTGTTAATGGTCCCTGATGAACAAGCTGAAGCAATTGCTGCTTGGTTAGCGTCTCATCCTGATCAAACTAAAGCTATGCTGCAATTGGCTACTCCTGGTGAACAAAAGGCTGTGACAATTGGTCCTGAATCTACCCAGATTATTGTTCCGCCTTTGCTGAATAAGCAGAATTCTGGGGTGGATACGACGAAGAATAACGCTAATCAGCAACCTTTAGTTCCTACGCTGCTCCAGACGCCAAATAAGAATTTCGAGACTGCGACTTCGCCTATTGAACCTAATCAGTCAATTGAACCGAAAAATGCACAGATGCTGCCAGTGGTGATTTCTGAAAATGCCGATGGAGTTAAAGTGATTAGTTTACCCAATGGTGGTATCCGAGTTACGACGAGAGAAGAGCAATAACCTTTGGAATGCGTGTTAAATATTCTCATTTATTAGCATTGAATCAATTTATGTGGGGGTCACTTCTTGAAAGTCTGGACCATAGCGAATCAAAAAGGTGGTGTAGGCAAAACCACGACGGTTGCGAGTTTAGCGGGAATCTTAGCTAAGCGTGGCAAGCGTGTGCTTATGATTGACACCGATCCACACGCTTCGCTAGGTTATTATTTAGGCATTGATTCTGAAGAGGTTCCTGGCTCTTTATTTGATGTGTTTCTGGCCCATAAAAGCCTCTCTAAAGAACTCGTTTTATCCCATGTAGTACCAACCTTAGTCGATGGTCTCGACTTGTTGCCGGCCACTATGGCATTGGCAACATTAGACAGAGCCTTAGGTCATCAAGAGGGGATGGGGTTAGTTTTACGTAATTTATTAGCGTTAGTTGCTGATGAATATGATGTGGCTATCGTTGATTGTCCACCCGTACTTGGTGTTTTAATGGTCAATGCCCTTGCGGCAAGTCAGCATATTATTATTCCCGTGCAGACTGAGTTTCTTGCCATTAAAGGGCTAGAGCGGATGATAAAAACGATGGAGTTGATGGGGCGATCTAAAAAGACGCGTTACAGCTATACTGTCGTGCCAACCATGTACGATAAACGTACTAAGGCATCACCCGCTGCTTTGCAAGTGCTGGGCACAGAATACACTGAAACCCTATGGAAGGACGTGATTCCAGTCGATACTAAGTTTAGAGATGCCAGTTTGGCACATTTACCTGCATCGCATTATGCGAGTGGATGTCGTGGTGTAAAAGCCTATGAAAGATTATTAGATTTTTTATTAGTTGGGGAGTTTGGCCATGTCAAAATCGGTTGATGAAACTGTTTTTGATTTTTTCGCATTATTGCTGCAGGAAGACGACGCTCCAAGTCAGGCAGTTTCTCCTCAAAGCATAGTAAAAGCTGACTCAAATCAAAATGTTGCCACTAATCAAACGGAGGCGGCATTACTTGATGCAGCAATCTTGGCTGAAAATGGTCGTACGGCTGCATCACAAGCTCATGAGAGGGCGATAACGCCAACTGTACAGCTACAACCAAAAGCGACGCCAAGACAACATGAGTTTGTTGCACCTGTAAGTAAGATTGCTTCTCAAGTGGATAAGCAAGCGCTAGAAAAATTGCTGGCGCCTGTACTTAAGGCTAAAACAGTAGAACCGACACCATCTTTTGTCGAAGTTACGCCTGCTGTTGATGTTCAACCCGTGGTGGAAGTACCACAAGCACAGCCTGCTATTGAAGAGCCAGTTAATGATGAAATAATTGCTGAAGAAGTCGTTGAGCCAGTGGTTGTGCCAGAAACACAAGTCGGTATTACGCCTCCTAGTGTGACAAAAGATTTGCAAGAAGTGCTCGATGATGAGTTTCAGGTACTATTCTTTAAAGTAGCAGGGCTGACATTGGCTGTGCCTTTGGTCAGTTTAGGCGGAATAGTTAAAATTGAGCGGATAAACCATATCTTTGGCAGACCCGCATGGTTTCTCGGTGTACAAACGCATAGGGAAGAGCAATTAAATATTGTCGACACTTGTGCGTGGGTTATGCCAGAAAAATATTCAGATAAACTGGCGCAATCGGTAAATTATCAATATCTTGTACTACTAGAAGGCAGTAACTGGGGATTAACTTGTGAGTCCTTAGTCAATGCGGTAAAAATTAATAAATCGCAAGTCAACTGGCGTAGTCAAGCGGGTAAACGCCCTTGGTTAGCGGGTGTAGTGAAAGAGCAGATGTGTGGCATTTTGCACGTACAAGCCTTAGTTGAAATGCTTAATGCGGGTTTAGGTTGTCAGGACTCAATTGGTTGAGGTAAACATGAAAGATACAAGAAATGTAGCAGCAGTCGCTGCAAGTAAAGATGATGCAGTATTACAATGGGTTACCTTTAAGTTAGACCATGAAACTTACGGCATCAACGTAATGCAAGTGCAGGAAGTATTGCGTTACACTGAAATCGCTCCCGTGCCCGGTGCGCCTTATTACGTATTAGGCATCATTAACTTACGTGGTAACGTTGTCACAGTTATTGATACCCGCTCACGTTTTGGATTGCAGTCTGCCGAAGTTGATGACTCAACTCGAATCGTTATCATCGAAGCTGAAAAGCAAGTCATTGGCATCTTAGTTGATAGTGTTGCCGAAGTGGTTTATTTACGCCGCTCAGAAATCGACAATGCACCAAATGTCGGAACGGAAGAGAGTGCTAAATTCATTCAAGGTGTGAGTAATCGCGACAATGAATTACTCATCTTAGTCGATCTCGACAAGTTATTATCCGATGAAGAATGGGCCGAATTGACTCAGATTTAATCAATTAGCGAGATAAGGCTGAATGATATTAATTCATTCAGCTATTTTGTGTATTTGCGAATAAATCGATGATTCTAAGTCTTTACGATTTATGGATAGATAAAGTATTTTATCGCGGTTTGAACAATGGCTAATGATATTGAGTCATTTATGTACAGCACTTTGGAATAGATAACTCAGTTGGAATGCCTGCTAATTTATGGCTATGAGTGAGTATAAGGATTTTTAATGGGCGATGAATTTTTGATCGCAGCGTTAGTCTATGTCATCGCATGCTTAGGATTAGTACTCTTTTTACAAAAACAATTGAGCAAACTAAGAAGCAAGGTCGAAGCGTTAACCGTCTTAGTCAAAGAAGGTGATCGTCAGCGAGAGTCATTTAAGCGTGAGTTGCAAGAGTTGCGCAGTGGCACTATCGGAGTCGGTCGGCGTGTGATTGAGTTAGAAAAACGCCTACTTCAACAGTCGGAACGGATAGAAGAGACAACTCAACAGGACCCACAGGCAAAGCTTTATACTCGAGCCATGAAAATGGTGGCGCTTGGCGCTGGTGTGGATGAGTTGATTAAAGAATGCGAACTACCCAAAGCGGAAGCCGAGTTATTGATCCGACTTCATCGCAAGTGATCGCAAAAGATTGATAGTTATTGCCTATTGAACACTAAAAGCTAATTTCTTTAAATTGGCTTTTTTATTTTATGCCTTCTCAACAATTTTTTGATGCATATTATTCCATTGCTCGGGAAACTTACCGTCGAGCATATACACAAATGCGATCAGTTCGGCGATAAGCAGATAAAGCTCCTTAGGAATTTCCTCTCCTAGCTCTAACAACTGTAGAAAATGGCTTAGATGGGGATCTTGATGGATATACACACCGTTAGCCTTGGCTAAAGCAATAATCTCTTCTGCGATAAGCCCTTCACCTGTTGCCACAATTTTAGGCGCGTTATGACCATCATAGCTCAGCGCGACAGCTTGTTTAGGTTCTCTCTCTTCGCTCATTGGGTTATTCCTAAAGTATTCAAATTTAGTATCCTACCCTAGCTAAGCCTTCGTCTTGACGAGGAAATGATCACCAGGTAATAAGGTTGCTGGTACTTGCGCTATTTGTGTCGTGATCTCGCCTGGCGTAAACCCAAGCTGTGATAGTTTTTGGCTTAAGGGCGTTAAAAAGTTATTGACCTTATTGAGTAGCATTTGGCTATTGCCTTTAAACTGGATATCTAACTGTTGATTGTGCTGCTGAGCTGCAATCAGCAGTGGACCTTGTGCTAAATTAAACTTGAGCTGTAAACGCCATCCCGCTTTCTTCTCTGGATCATCTGAATCAACTTCTTGCTCAAATTTACCTTCCAATTGCTCGTGGCGTTGATTAATGCCATAGGGCAGGGCAAAGAACCAGACTAAATTGCCTGCATTCTCATTGCTTGCCTGTTGGTACAAATGTAAGTTTGAGGCCAATTTCCCCATGCTATCAAGACCGCCAGCTTTACTTAGTTGGCCAAGTTGTTTAGTGGAAAAGCCGACTTTGGCTTGCAGTTGCTCAAGATAATCGGCCAATTTCTTACTCATTGAATTCGAACTATTATTAGCCTTAAAGCCTAGTAGTAGTTGAAATAGTGAGGTAATCGCACTGGCATTCATGAACATTGAGGCTTGATTTGACAGAGGTGTGGCAAGGTTAAGACTCGTTAGCCCGAGGATATTGGCCTTGAGCTCATCTAAATCATTTAACTGACTGAGTGGCGGTAATCCTATATGCGGTAAGTGCTTTAACAACTCTGATGCTAAATTTGAGCTGTTGTTAGAACGGGACAACTCAATAGGAAGTGCCCCCGCTTTATTAAACGCTTTTTGCAAAACATCAGCCACCTTCATAGGGTTGTCGGTTTTTGTGTCATTGCCATGTAGATCATTTTTTTGCGTATTGAGCCCTAAAATATTTTTTTGACTCACAGTAGGCACTACTTCCACCGCTTCAGCACTTTGAGCACCAATATTAGTACTAGTGATTACATTGGCAAGCGTAGGCGTTGGAGCCAACCTCTTAGGGTTTTGTATTATCTGGTTATTATTCGTTTTAGGGTCTTGATGCGAGGTATCAGCCGATTTCTTTACAAGTCCAGCATCCAATGAGGATGAATTCCTTGTTATTTGCTCGAAAGTCGCAGTCGAAGAGCTAGGTTGAATTGCTTGTGATGGCGATGAATGACTCAGAACGGATGGCGTAGCGAGTACCTGACTTGAATCTCGGGTGCTCAGTATCGTTGACATTGTTACTTTGACAGGCATTGCATCTGTTGTTTT